>JANOKV010000117.1:0-4812 GCA_031419415.1 Hyphomicrobiales bacterium
CCTCGCCATGCCGCCGCTCTATCGCCTCTCCCTCAAAGGCGAGATCGTCTACGCCCGCGACGACCGCCACCGCGAAGAACTGCTCGCCACCACCTTCAAAGGCCGCAAGCCGGATCTGACGCGCTTCAAAGGTCTGGGCGAGATGGATTTCAAAGATTTGAAATCAACCACCATGGACCCGACGCGCCGCCTGATGCTGCAAGTCCACATCGCCGAAGCCGACAAAGCCGCCGTCGCCGAGTCGGTCAACATCCTGATGGGGACGAAGCCGGAATTGCGCTTCCGGTTCATTCAGGATCGGGCGGCGTTTGTGACGGGGGTGGAGGTTTGAGGGGTGTGGGAGATTTCAGGAACGGTCGCTCTGAAACAGGTCGCCTTGGCCGTCGGGAGCGCGTTGTTCCGGTTGGCGATCCTTGGACTCTTCTTTCATACAGGCCATTTCGACCCGCGCCTGCCTAAAGCCTTCGGCCCAGATGCCGAGCATGTCGTCGCGCTCTGCGGTCGAGAGCCTGGGAATGTCGCGCCCGTCCCGGATTGATAACCGGCGCTCCTCCTCATCCTTCGGGATACTGAAATCCAGCAGCTGAAAGGTCGCGGTTTCGAGATCGGGGTCTTCCATGAGTATTTCGTCGACGAGGGTCATGAACAGTGACAGCGGCTTTCCGGCCAGCGGATTTTTGCGCCAGAATATGCACCATGGCAGAGTGAGTTGGCCACCGATGCCGTAGACTACCGGCGGCTGAAACGGAATAATGATGTCAGGGGCCAACGAATATGATCGTGGTGCCGCGTCCTGGAAATAATCTGGCGCCACACCATCCAGATGATGGCGGATGATCGGCAATATTTCCAGCAGGACCTTCGCATAGTCCGCACGCTTTTCTGCTCTGCAGACGAGTTCGATGACCTGATGATAGGGCACGCGCAGCACCAGCATCTCGCGGATCGCGACGTGCAGTGGCGCGTAACTGAAGATCGGGCGCGACCGCGCGTTATTGACCAGAACCTTCTTAGTGCGCTCTGGGCTATCCCTCCACGTCCGAACCAGATGTTGCAACGAGGGCGGATTTGACAGTTTTGCCATGGGTCACCTCTGTCAGACTTGATGGCGAGGCGACCAATCACTCACTGCGCCCCCGATAGAACCCGTCAATTCCAGTCTCGTGGAAAGTGTTTGCGCACCCCGCCGCTGCCGACCAATTGGGTCAGCTTGCGATAGTCCGCAAACTTACGCCGGATACGACCCGCGACGATGGCGGGATGCACGTTGACACGCTGCGCTAAGGCAATGGCATTGCCGACCGTCGGCGCATCCTGTGCCGGGTGCTCATGCCAATCCTTGGCAGGGATTAGTGCGTCCTCGGCCCAATCGTCCGCTTCCCGTTCGCGCGCGTCATCGTCTTTGGAGCGCAAATCGAGGTCATCGACGAACAGCGTTTCTCCATCGCCGTCCATGTGGCGTCCTATGTGTGCCAGTTCGTGCAGCAGGCAGAACCAGAAATTGTCGAGCCGGTCATAGCGTAGCGTCATGCCGACGACGGGCGTTCCGTCCTTTAGCCGCATCGCCGCGCCATCAAGGTACGTGTTGTTCAGATGCGGGGCGATGATCAGCACGATGCCATGCTTGGCCAGAAACGCTTGTGCCAGAAGCGGGCCATTTTCCGATGCGCTCAACTGCGCAACCTCGCGAAGGAAGGCGGGATCGATGGTGCCCTTTTTATACGCTGCTTTCGGTTTGGCAGCGTTAGCCTCGCCTAACACAAACGTACACCACGCCATCAGCGCATAACTATCCATCTTGGCGTTGCGCCGCGCGCCGTCGTTCTTGCGAAAGAGCGGAACCGGGATTGCATCGAACCCACCAGCGCGGCGGAACAAATCCCGCATCAGCAGCTCGACGTTGTCTTTGACGCTTCCCTTGGCCGTGAGGAGCTTTCGCTTCACCATCTCGGCAATCGGAAACCGCGCCCAGTCGATACCTTCGTCGTCTTCCGGAATAACGCCCCCGGCTTCTTGAATGAGCACCTCTGCCGGAATGCCGAGGTGCCTATTGAGTGCACGAATCATCGATAGCGTCAGATCACGCTTTCCCGAAAGTACCTCGGACACTTTCGCCGAGCTGCCGATGTAGGGATTGAGATCCTTGTTCGAGAGACCTTCCTGCTCCATCCGGAACTGAATGGCGGCGATAGGATTGGGAAGACCGATCGGATGATGCCGTTCCTCGTAAGCCTCGATCACCATAGCCAGATGCTCGAGTTCTTCGGCGGCGGCAGTCCCCGCCTCTGCAGACATCAACTTCTCGGCACGCGCCAAGGCGGCTTCGTAGTCGGTTTCGGTTTTGATCAGCTGTACGTTGACCATCTCACACCTCCTCCGCATCAACGTCGTCGTACGCCGCGTGTGTTCCCACCCATTTCACGTAGACAACCTTCACGGAGTAATTCACCCCGGCGATTAACCTGAACTTGTTGCCACAGATGTTGAAAACCACGCGCCCTCCCTTGAGGACGCTGGCGTTTCGATACTTCTGTTTCACTTCGTTCGCGTTGTTCCACTGCGCCTTGTTGACCTCGCGGTACCAAGCCTTGAGCGCTTGCTCCAAGGCCGGTTGATCCGACCCCGAATAGCTCTCCCAGTACGCCCTGAGGGCGCGGCGAGAAATAATCTGCATGCCCGGCCCCCGACCGCAACTATATATTCCCATTTAGGGATTAATGTCAATTGCTCCCTATTTGGGAGGTTTGTACTAGAGTCTCCGAGTGGAGTCTAGCCCGGCAATCCTTGGGCGTGTCATGAATCGTCGCCATGGCAGTGGGTGAGCGCCCTTACTGCACTGTCTCGCTTCTAGGAGGACGCGCATAGAAGAGCTCGATAATCCGGTTTTCGATCTTCATGCCGGGATTGATGCTGCCGCCGTGGTGCCAGATCTTGTGCCACGGACCATCCAAGGCATGCGTCAGTACGACGAGGGTGCCGGCCGGTAGCCGGCCATAGAAGTCGACGACACGATTGAGGAGTTCTTCGGTCTCCTGATCGAATGTGTATGGTACCTGCTCGCTTGAGCCAGAGTTGGGATTCAAGCGTTGCGCGCGGCCACGGATAGGATTGGCACCAAAGCGTTTGAATTCTCTGTATAAATACTGAAGAACGGGACCGTGTTCCCACGCTTCGAAGGTGTGCCGGATCAACGGTCTGCGAAGTTCGACGAGCGACCAGACATGGCAGAAATACACGATCTTCTGCAGCGCGAGCGGTGTCACGGCGCCACCTCTTCCCTCGACGTGATCGAGCACGAAGTTCGCGACTGCTCTGCCGTCATGTGTCATGGTGGCGGTTCATCATTCTCTCTACGTTCTCATGACTGATTTGGACTTTCTATTCAACACTCGCGTGCTTAGCCGCAGACCCTGCATTTCGTCGAATAAGATGCAACCACTCGGCGTCGGGAAGCAGCGACGCAGATGTGGGTCCGGTCCGATTCCCTTCGCATCGGACGAACACGAAGGTCAAACAGACATTTTCCTTTGCGGCAGATGGCTACATACGCCTCCACGCCCCCGTCCCCTTTCAACACCCTTCCACCCCTCTCCAATGCTCGCTACCCTCTCCCCCACCATCCCCGGAGAGCCCCAGCCCATGTCCACCTCCGCCCTCCACGACCTCACCCTCGCCGAATCCGCGCGCCTCATCCGCACCAAAAAACTCTCCCCCCTCGAACTCACCCGCGCCCTTCTCGCCCGCACCGAGGCGCTCGAGCCGCAGCTCGACGCGTTCATTACGCACACGTCGCAAGCAGCCCTCGAAGCGGCAACGGCGGCCGAAGCGGAAATCGTGCGCGGCAACTGGCGCGGGCCCCTGCATGGCGTGCCGTTCGCCGTCAAAGACATCTACGACACGGCCGGCGTGCTCACCTCCGGCCACTCGCGCACCTGCATCGATCGCGTGCCTGAACGCGACAGCACCGCCGTCGCCAAGCTGCGCGCGGCGGGCGGCGTGCTCACCGGCAAACTCGCGACGCACGAGTTCGCGCACGGCGGCCCCTCGTTCGATCTGCCCTGGCCACCCGCGCGCAATCCCTGGAACACCGCGCATTTCACCGGCGGCTCGTCGTCGGGGTCGGGCGCGGCATTGGCGGCGGGCCTCGTGCCGGTCAGCCTGGGCTCCGATACCGGCGGCTCCATTCGCGGCCCCGCCGGCCTGTGCGGCATCGCCGGCCTCAAGCCGACCTACGGTCTCGTCAGTCGTGCAGGCGTGCTGCCCAACTCCTACAGCTACGACCACTGCGGACCGATGGCGCGCACCAGCGAGGATTGCGCGCTGATCCTGAATGCGATCGCCGGCCACGATCCCGCCGATCCCGCGTCGTCACCGCGCCCGGTCGAAGACTATGCGGCCCGCATCGGCGACGGCGTCAAAGGCCTGCGCATCGGTGTCGTGCGCCACTTCTGGGAACAGGATTTGGATTTCCATGCTGAGCTCACTCCTGCACTCGAGGCGGCGATCGACGTTCTGCGCGGGCTCGGCGCCATCGTCGAGACCGTGGAGATGCGCCCGCTCGGCGACTACTCCGACGTCAAGATCGTCATGGCCGAAAGCGAGCTGTTTTCGCTGCATCTGCCCGAGCTGATCCGCCGCCCCGAAGCCTTCGGGCAGGATTTCCGCGCCAGGGCGCTCGCGGCCTGTCTCTTCACGGCGGAGGACTACGTGCAGGCGAGCCGCCAGCGCCGCGCCATGCTGGCGGACATGCGCCCGCTCTATCACCGGTTCGATCTGTTCCTGACGGCCAACAACTCCGCCGCCCCGCGCCTC
>JANOKV010000118.1:0-2811 GCA_031419415.1 Hyphomicrobiales bacterium
CTATTGCGCCCTACGAGGCAGGCCAAGCTCCCTTGGCGCCAAGCTGCGGGATGCTTTATGTTTGGGTGCCGGTGGCCGCATGCGCCTTCCGTGGCCCATGTGATGTTGTCTGCAATGGATGGAGTCGGTTTGAAACGGGCGCTTCTTGCTGGAACGGCATATTTTCTGGCGCTGTTTGCGCTCGGTTTTGTCTTGGGAGCCATCCGGGTGATGTTCGTCGCGCCGCGCTTTGGTCAACTCGCGGCAACGGGCGCGGAGGCGCCGATCATGCTGGCGGCTGCCTTTTTTGTCTGCCGCTGGGTCATCCTGCGCTGGCAGGTACAGCGGACGTCTTCGATCCGCTGGGCAATGGTGCTGTGGTTTCTCGCCTTGCTGATATTATTTGAAACGCTGCTCGGCGCGACACTTTTTGCACGCTCGCTGGCCGAGCAGTGGGCCGCGTTGGCGACCTCTGCAGGATTGCTCGGCCTGATCGCCCAGATCATCGCGGCTCTCTTGCCCGTATTTGTCGGCAAAGGTCAGCGGCAATGAGTGAGACAACGCGGCGGGATCGGGAAACAGCCGTTGCCGGCTAATGAAGGATTGGGCCGAGGTCATGGCGCACCCGAGCTCGGGGCAACCGCAGCGCTGATTTGCGATTGCTTCGGATCGTGAAATACTGTACGTACTTAAGCCGTACATTGCGCGAGGGAGTGGCATCAATGCCCCGTACCGTTGCAGATTCTGGCCGCGTTGAATTCCGTATAGATCCCGAGGCCAAGGCGAAGCTGGCTCGCGCCGCTGCATTGGAGCACATCGATCTGACGGCATTCATTCTGCGAGCGGCTTTGCCAGCAGCGCAAGTCGTAATCGATCGCGCAGAACGCATCGTCCTTACAGAGCGGGACAGTCTGAAAGTGCTCGAACTTTTGGAAAACCCGCCACCAGCCAACAGCCGCTTGAGGCGCGCCGCCGCAAACCTCGCCAAAGCGCGCGTGCGGTGAGCCGTGCAGTGGATCGAAGCAGCAATCGGCAAGCACCACGACCGGAAGTCGTTCGATTGCGGAGAGGATGCTCTCAACGACTATCTGGTCCGCTTCGCGCGCCAAAATCACGTGAGCGGAGGCGCCAAGACATTTCTGGCCTGCGACCCGACCAACCCCGCCAGAATTTTCGCCTTCTACAGTCTGAGCCCCGCATCGATCGACTATGCGCGGACACCCCCGCTCATTCGGCGCAAGCTCGGCCGCTATGACGTGCCTGCTTTTCGCCTGGGGCGGATTGCCGTTGATCGAACGTGCCAGGGAGCTGGGCTCGGGGGCCAGTTGCTGGTCGCCGCTGCGCAGCGCTGCATCGCCGCGTCTGAAATCGTGGGTGGCGTCGCGATCGTGATCGACGCCAAGTCGCCCCGAGCGGCGGCGTGGTACGCGCGCTTCGGCGCCATCCCCCTCGACGATGCACCCTTGACGTTGATGCTTTCGCTGGCGACGTTTCGAGACGCCATGTTGCCGAGCGGGACTGAGCCGAAAGACTAAACGACACATAGAAACGCGCGGATGAGCGAAGGCGGATACTGTATGCGCACCTCACCCGCCGCCCCATCGAGCACTCACCCCATGTCGCTGACCTCCAAATTCTACGATGTGGCCGACTTTGCAGCGGTGCAGGAACTCTATCACGCCAACGGGTGGTCGGATGGCTTGCCCGTGGTGCCGCCGACGGCGGAGGCGGTCGAGGCGTGCCTCGCCTGGGCGGGGATGGCGCCCGATCAATTGATTGGCGTCGAGCCCGTGCGCGCCATGGCCGTCACGGCCGAGAAGTTGGCCGTCAATGCGGTGATGGCGGGGTGCCTGCCGATGCAATTTCCCGTCGTCGTGGCGGCCTTCACGGCCATGCTGGCCGAGGAATTTCTGGTGCATGGGGCGACGGCGAGCACGGGCGGCTGTGCGGTTCTGATCATCCTCAACGGTCCCATCCGCCGCGAGATCGGGGCCAGCGGCGGCTTCAATGCGATCGGCAACAGTGATCGCGCCACCGCCGTCATCGGGCGCGCCATTCGCCTCGCGCTGATCAATATTCTCGAGGTGCGCCCCGGCGGCATCGACCGCTCGACGTTGGGCCATCCGGGCAAGTTCAGCTACTGCATCGCCGAAGACGAGGAGGATTGCGCCTGGCTGCCGTTGTCGCAGACGCGGGGCATTCCGGCGGGTCTGTCAGCGGTCACCGTGATGGCCGCCCAAGCGCCGCGCCAGTTCATGAACGAGTGGACGACGAAGCCGGAAGAAATTCTGGAGACGTTCGCCGCTGAGATGCGCGCCAATCTGCGCCATTATTCGCTGTATGCGGGCAACTACGCGATCGTCATTCCCAAACAACTGCGCGAGCATTTGCAGGCGGCGAACTGGAGCAAAGCCGATATCGCCCAGTTTTTATTCGAGCGCGCCCGCATCCATCGGCGCGAGTGGGCCGATGTCGGCAAGGGTGCGGTGGTGCGCGATCGGGGCGACACGGTTTATGCCGCGCTCGAGTCTCCCGGCCAGTTGCTGGTCATCGCCGCTGGTGGCCCAGCCGGGGGTTTTGGATGTGTCATCCCGCCCTGGCTCGGGCACAAGAGCCGCGCCGTAACCGTCGCCATCGATGCCTGCCTCGACTGCGGGCCGCCGAAGGCGTAAACGCGAACCCATCACCCACCAACGGAGGCGATCATGGCGAGGACGCTCATTTCATCGGGGTCGAGTTTCGAAGCGGAGGCGGCCTATTCGCGCGCCGTGGTCGACGGGGATTGGATTTTCGTCGCCGGCACCACGGGCTTCGACTACACCAAGATGACGA
>JANOKV010000119.1:0-4028 GCA_031419415.1 Hyphomicrobiales bacterium
GGGTACAATATCCTCGACGCATCGTTTCTATTTGTTTTTGTCGTCTTTTATGCGATTCGCGAGCCGCGTCAGTCGTCGACGCGCACGTAATGCCAGACCGTGTTCTTATAAGACACAGCAGACGCCTCGACCTCGGCCAGCGTGCGGCGGTCTTTCAGGTCGGCGTTGGCTAGACCCAGCAATCCGATACGGTGCACTTCGGCCAGCATGCCTTTGAATTCGATCACCCCGATGCCCCACTCGGGGTGACGCTCCTGCACCACCGACCACACCCGCGACACGAAGGCTTTCCGATTGCCGGGCCAGCCCTCCGCCTTGAGCTTGGCGGCGGCCTGAACGGCCCGCGCGAACGTCGCAGGATCGGGTCGCCGATCGACCGGCGCGGACGGGGGCGGCGGCGCGGGCTGTGCCACGAGGCGAACGTGCGTCGCCGCCATCGCCACGGGCGCGGCAGCTGGCGCGGCAGCCGCCTCTTGCGGCGCCTGCACCCCCGTTGCGACGGCTCGAGGCTCGGTCAGAAACCGACGCAACACGCCGCGGCGCAGATTGGCGAGATCGGATCGCGCCACGCCCACGGCTTCGGCGGCCAGTTGGGCGACGAGACGTGCGTCGGTCGCGTGCGGGCGGGGCGTCTTGGAGACTTGCGCCGCCAACAAGCGGCTGGCTTTGGCCGACATCGCCGCTTTGCCCTGCAGGCTCTTGTCGAGGTTGGCTCCGAATGCGCGTTGCAACGCATGCACCGCCAGTTTCGTCCGGATGCGGGTGGCTGACGGCCGGCCTGCGCCTGCGATGTTCCAGGTCGTCTCGACGATCAAGCCGCGCAATCCATCCAGACGCACGACCGCTTTGCGACGAGCGGGCGACGCCGCCTGCAGCCCGAGCGCGGCCAGCACGAGCGCGCCATCGCGGACGATCGGCCAGGGATCGATTTCGCCGACGTGGGGGCCGAGAAACGCCTGCGCCTGTCGCCGACCCGCATCCGTCGCATGATAACGCCCCGTCCGAGCGCCGATCAGGCCGCTAATTCCCAAGGCCGCCAAACTCTGCGACACCCGAATCCGCCATGCGGTGGCTGACACCTTGGCTTCAGCCCAGGGATGCAGGTCCCGCGCGATCTCGCGCTCCGTCCCCTCCGCCGCCACGATACGCACCAGCATGACATCGGCCATGCGGGACTGGACGCCGATCGCGGAGGCAGCGCGCACGCTGCCGGAAGCCGGCTTCCTCATGGTTCGAGCGTCTCCCCATTGGGCGGGTGGCGAACAATCACTGCCGGACGCGCGAATCACCGGTGAATCAATGACATTGTGCGAAATGTTCCCATTTCGGCCAAGCGCCATCTTTACTTTTCGGGCTCTGATGGAGGGCCAATGACGCTTTCGAGTGACGGTGGCCGACCAGGATTATTTCAGCCGTCGAGTGGGCGAGTTGTATGCCATCCCAATAGCGTCCTCCCTGCGGCGTCTGCAACAGAGAGGTGGACAGGCTCGAGCGCCGATTGTGGCGGGTTGGCGGCGACGGTCAAATTCGCGACACGAACGTCGCCACACAGTCCCAACGGCGATGCCCCGCTTTCGCTCGAATCAATCACGCCTTCACGCGGCGTTAGCGTTAATGGCCGGTTAACACATGGCTGGCAAAATCAATGACGGAAACGCCACGTTCCTGGCGGGAGCACGGTACATGTCTCGCGTTCTGATCTCGACCCTGTTGGTAGCCCTCACGGCATTGGCCGGAGGCTGCAGCCTCAATTCGAAATCCCTCACGGCGGGGTATTCCGACAACGCGAGCGTCGAGCAGCCATCGCTCGCTGAAACACGCAAGAGCCGGCAAGGCGCACTGGGGGGCGAACCATCCGAGCGCACGGGCGGCGCCGTTGCCGGCAGCACCACGACCGTAGGCCAGAAAATCGCGTCCGCCGACGATCGCGCACCGAAGGGCTCGTTCGACAAGGCGACATCGGGGTCACTCGCGGGGCGGGACTATTCGCTGACGCGCCTCGACACCGAGGCGGCGCGCGACCTCATCAACAAATACCGCGCTCAGAACGGCCTGAAACCCCTCAAGCTCAACGCCGAGCTTTCGGCGGCCGCCAAGAATCATTCGACGGATCTGGCCAAGTGGGACCGCATCTCGCATTTCGGCTCCGACGGCTCCAATCCTTGGGATCGGGTGAAGCGCGCCGGCTATAATGCGCGCCTAGCGGCGGAAAACGTCGGCACCGGCCAAACCACTATCGACGAAGTCTTCAAAGGCTGGAAAGAAAGCCCCGGCCACAACAAGAACTTATTGCTCGCCGATGCCGAACACATGGGAATTGCCCTGGTGCAAGACCCCAAGACGGAATTCAAGACCTTTTGGACGTTGGTCGTGGGCACCGCGCTGTAAGCGCCCCGACCCTCGGCCAAGCGAAACTGGGAATCGCATCCCGTGTGGCCTCGGTGTCAGGCCAAAGGCCAGACACCTGCCTCCCCTTTTTTGTTTCCCGGCCGGAGTAGCGCCGTAGCATGGCGCAGAACCGGGACCGCCTGCGTGGGGATGGCGCGCCATCGTGACGCGCGCGCGCTTTCAGCCAATGGCGGGGTAGCGCTCTACTGCACCCTGCGCGATCCCGGATGGCCGCACCTCAGGCCCGATTTCCCGGGAGCAGGTCGGGGCCGAGTGGCCTTGCGGGATATCGGTGAGGGCAATCCGCCACGGCCCTGCACCTCGCGCATACCAATGCTCCGCGACTGGGCACCTCGCGCCACGTGGTAGTCACTGGGTTTGGACATCATGCGCCCAGTGATTCGGGGGGCCATCGTGCCGACCCGGATCGGGTATGATTCCGGAGATCGCACTTGTCAGCACTCGAACGACGCGTGGAGGCCCCCGTGGCTGCGGCCGATCCCGATGAACTCGTGTGGACAGGACGCACTGGCCCGGTCGTGGGCTTTGCGTGGGTCACCGTATCGATGGCGCTGTTCGCCGTTCTGGCCGTCGGCTCGCGGCTGGCGATCGAAATGGGTTATCACGCGATGCAGGTCGTCTTCCTGCGCAACGCCTCGGCGTTGCTGCTAATGCTGCCACTACTCGCGTGGCGGGGATCGTCCCTGTTCTATTCGCGCGCGTTCAGCCTCTACGGCGTGCGGGTGGCGATCAGCCTGATCTCGATGTCGGCATGGTTTTACGCGTTGTCGCTGATCCCACTCGGCGAGATCACGGCCATCGGGTTCCTCTCGCCGCTGTTCGGCACGATCGGCGCCATCCTGTTTCTGGGCGAGAAAGTCCGCCTGCGCCGCACGCTTGCGTTGATTGTCGGCTTCATCGGCGCGATGATCATCTTGCGGCCGGGCGTCGCCAGCCTCGGCATCGGCCAAGCGTGCGCGCTCGTCTCGGCGGTGGCCGGCGGCGTCATCGCCGTGCTGTTGAAACGCCTGACCACGGCCGACGACCCCGACAAGATCGTCTTCCTCACCACGCTATTGCTGACGCCGATGTCATTGGTGCCCGCTCTTTTCTTCTGGAAGACGCCGAGCCTCGAGTTGTTGCCCGTGTTGGCGCTGATCGCCGTCTCGGGCGTGCTCGGCCACATCGCGCTGATGCGCGGCTTCCGGGCGATCGACGCCTCGCTCGTGATGACCTTCGAATTCTCACGCCTGCCGTTCGTCGTCGCCATCGGCTTTTGGCTGTTCGGGGAATCGATCGACATGTGGACGTGGATCGGCGCGGCCGTAATCGTTGCGTCGGCGGCCTACATTACGCATCGTGAAGCCAAGGTGAGGCGAGACGGGCGGCGGTAGAAGCACACGCCCAGATGTCAGGCCGAAGGCCTGACACCGACGGATCACCGCCTCTACTCACAAAATGAACTTCGACAAATCCGTGTTCTTGGCGAGATCGCCCAGACGCTTGGTGACGTAGGGGCCGTCGATGGTGACCGATTGACCGCCGCGATCGGAGGCCTCGAACGATATCTCGTCGAGCACGCGCTCCATCACGGTCTGCAAGCGGCGCGCGCCGATGTTTTCAACGGTGGAGTTCACCTG
>JANOKV010000120.1:0-2617 GCA_031419415.1 Hyphomicrobiales bacterium
TGTGATTTTGACCTGCACGCCGTCGATCTCGTCATCCTCGACGGACACCGTGACCGTCGTGCCGTGGGGCGAGTGCCGGATGGCGTTCATCGTCAGCAGCAAGAGGCTGTAGGCGATCCGCGGTTCGTCTGCGAAGGTGAAGACGGGACGATCAGGCACGTCGGCGCGGAGCGAGACCTTGTTCATGCCCGCCAGCGCCTTCATTTTTTCGACCGTTTCGCGAACCAGACGGCCCAAATCGCACGTCGATTCGTCGAGGGCGGCCTACCCCGACATCATGTACGCGAGCAATCGGAGCGACCCCAGAGACGTAGAAAGGGCGTTGGCGGCTTTCTCGACTTCGACGAAAAGGGTGCGGTTGGGCGCTTGGCGGGGCTCCGATACTTGATCCGCGTCGGCGTTGTCGCGCACAGCACGCACTTTTTCGAGCAGAGACTTGACCATCTCCAAATGGGTGCTGCCCAGGTTCTGGGCGATATCCCAACACGTGCTGACGCGCGCATCGCTCTGCACCTGTAGCGTCGCATGCGCTTCCTCGTCAGGGGGCGAAGCCGTATTCGCGGAACGCTGCGCGCTGAGCTCTTCGAGCCGCGCGCGAAGATTATTGATCTCATCGGCTGTGGCGGCCTGGGTCACCTGTAGTTGGGTCGCCGAGATGGCTTCGATCGCTTGGACCTGGCGCTCGGCTTCGGCGCGCAGATCCTCCATTTCGACGGCGTGCTGGCGGCAGAGGGCATCGTACCGGGCTTGGATGTCCTGGCGCCCGGCACGGACCGCAGCCTCGGTTTCGGCGCGAATGGCATTGATTTCTTCGTCGAAGCGCGCGCGGTCGGCTTCCGCGTCCTGGCGGGCCCGTTCCCGTTCCGCATCGAGTGTGGCTTCGAATTCGACCCGGGCCGCCATTAGCACTCTGGCATGGGCCAGATGCGCCCCTTCCAGCTCGCGACGAGCGGCCATGCTGGCCGCTTCGATCGTGGCGCGGGCTTCGGCCTGCTGGGCCTCCATCTGCGCGCCATAGCGCGCCTCCAGACCCTGCATCTCCGCCTCGGCGGACTGGCGAACGGCCCTGATCCTCACATCGGTCGCTCCAGTCAGACCCTGAGCTGCCCCGGCAGTGACGGCATTCGATGCCTCTGTCTGACCGGCGATGGCGATACCACCGCTCCGGCTCTCCTGCTCGGCCTGATCTTGAACCGATTGGAGTTGGCGGGCCATTTCCTCTTTTTCCGCCAAATCACGTCGTTTTTTCTGGGCGATGGCCAGAACCAATCCCACGCGATCGGCGATGAATGTCCAATCGACGGGTTTGGTCACGAAATCGTCGACACCGACCTCGAACCCGCGCGCAATGACATCGGATTCGCGCGACGCGGTAATCAGGATCACCGGCACATGCGCCGTGGCCTCGGCCGCCTTGAGGTGCTGGCAAATCTCGAAGCCATCCATTCCCGGCATCATCAGATCGACGAGCACGAGGTCGGGCTTGGAATTCATGGCGAGCTTCAATCCGCGCTTGGCGTCTTCCGCCAAGCGCACGACGTAGCCCGCTTCTTCGAGGTACTCTTTAGCCAAGATTCGATGCGTGGATTCGTCATCGATGACGAGAACCCGGTTGGCGATTTGTTCGGACATAGATGCCGGTCCACCTGACTGCGCGCAAGCCATCGAAAAACGACTCGCCGACCATGTATCGGTCGCAGACTAGGTGTGAGAGATTAATATCATACTAGAAGTCCTCGAAAATCATCGCAACGAAATATAAACCTTATCTTCTGCCATCCATAATTCAGTCGCCTGTCTTTCCGATTCGTTACCCCGGTGTCGGAGATCGCATCACCCGCAATAGCCACGCCCGTTTGGCCGCCAGAACCGCAGCCTGTGCGGTTCACTTCCCGATAGATCCGACCATAGCGATGAAGTTAGGGGCATATTCACGACCAGCGCGTAACGTCGCACAGTGGACGCCGAAGACAAGGCTCGATTCATCATGTACTGCGACGCCTGCAGATCGCGACGCCCGACCGCACCCGCCCCCCGCGAGCGGGGCCGGGTGACCCAATATCTTGCGTTCGAGGCCGCGATGCTCGACCGCATTGCGATCACGAGGTTTGCCAACTGCCGTTCGGCCTTCGATATCCGAGGATAGTAATGATCAAGATGCGATTCTTCGACAACAACAACATTGGCCGTGGCACGTTTGCAACCCTGTCGGTCCTCGCCGTCCTCGCAGCCGTCGCAGGGGTCGCCGCCAGCGCGAGCATCCAGGAGATCGGGGAGCTTCGCCGGCTCTGGTTCGCCGTGGGCAGTGTCATGCTGGGCCTCGTCCTCGCCACCTCGTTCCTCGCCTACATGGCGCTGACCAGAACACAGGAAGGCCACAGCGCCCTCGAGAAAGCCCATCAGATCGCGGCCAGCGCGCGCGAGGAAGCCCGCCAACTCAACGAGGGCGTCGTTCGGCTGAACTCCGAATTGCTGGAGAAAATCGAAAAGCTGAATCATGTCCAAGACGAAGTCGTCCTGAAAGGCAAACTCGCCCAGCTCGGCCAACTCACGGCAACGGTCGCCCACGAAATCCGCAACCCCCTGGGCGCCATCCGAACGGCCTCCTATTTGATCG
>JANOKV010000121.1:0-17048 GCA_031419415.1 Hyphomicrobiales bacterium
CGCAAACGCAACCCACCCGGTATGTCCCGGCGATTGAAGTTCCCCCGAGTTGGCGACCCCGAGGCTCCCCCGCTCCGGCCTGAGCGCCACGTTCCAGATTCAATCGCAACGCTGCGGCGGCGCCTCATCGTCGGCATCGCAGGACGCTTGCCACGCTGCCCCTGCTGCGCGACGCCAAATCGAGATCAAAAGTGGCACCGAAAATCGTGACACAGTACGACTAATTCGGCCTGGAGTGCGCCGGATGTCTTTATGGCCTGAAGTATGGCGATGATGCCGGGCGGCTTCAGCCCCATCCGGTTGAGGCCCGTGACGAGCGTCTGGAGATCCACGCCGTCCAGGACGGCGAAATTGGCCTTCTCCTGGCCCACCGCAATAGTCGTTTCTTTAGTGACGATGGTTTCGCCTTTCGAAAAGGGCGCGGGTTGGGAGACGGATGGCTGCTCCGTCACGCGCACAGTGAGATTGCCGTGCGTGACGGCCACGCGGCTGACTTTGACATTGCGGCTGATCACGATGGTGCCGGTTCGCTCGTCGACGACGATGCGCGCCGGCGTATCGGTCTGGACTTCGAGTTTTCCGATGTCGGCAAGAAACCGAGAGGGGCTGGCATTCTTGGGGATGTCGATCGATACCGAGCGGGGGCCGTTGTCCCGCGCCAAGCGCGCTTTGTAGGTGAGTTGTGCGTAGGTGTTCACGGCATCGACGACGGCAATAGCGGTCGCGAAGTCCGGATTGGTGAGTTCGAGATGGAGCACGCGCGCCTCATGGTGCGGATTGGGGGCGGCGCGCTCCACCATGGCGCCGCCTGCGATGCGGCCAGCCGTCGGCACACCACTGCTGATCACTTCGGTCTGACCTTTTGCCTCGAACCCTGAAACGGTGACCGACCCCTGCGCCGCCGCATAGACGATGCTGTCGGGGCCCTGCAGCGGCGTCATAATGAGCGTGCCACCCGCAAGCGACGTCGCGTCGCCGAGCGATGTGACGGTGACGTCTATTTTCGATCCGGGATTGATGAGTGCCGGCAGCTCCGCCGTGACCATGACGGCTGCTATGTTGCGCGAGCGCGCACCCAGTCCGCGGATATTCACGCCCATGCGCTCCAGCATCGATGTCATCGACTGTTCGGTGAAGGGAGCGCTGCGCAAGTTGTCGCCGGTGCCCTTCAGGCCGGCCACGAGGCCGTAGCCGACGAGTTGATTGGCGCGAAGCCCCCGCACCGAGGTGATGTCCTTGATGCGAACATCGGCGACGGCGAGGTCGCCCGTCGACGACAGCAGGAGCATGGCCAAGAGCCATCGCCTCATGGGGAGGCGCCTCCGACATCGATGCTGCCATCGATTTTCACGAGGCCACTGAGAATGACGCCGGTATCGACGTTGCGCACGCGAGCGTTCTGGCCGACCACGCCGGGTTGAAGCGCGACACCCGACCCCCGAATGCTCAAGCCGCCGTTGGCAAATTCGATGGCGACCCGTTCACCTTCCCTGAACGCATACGCCTCCCGCACGGCATTCAAGGGAATAGCCGATCCTGCGGGAAGCACGCGTCGGGCGACTTTTCCGATGAGAGCTGTTGGCGACAGATGATGGGTCCGCACAGCCGTCGCGTTGGCGACCAAGCGGCGCGTGACCAGGACATCGGCGGTCAGCGTATCACCCACGGGAATGGTCACCGAAGGGACGGGGAACTCGACTGTCGCGCTCTCGGCGGCGGCGGCCGCGCTGCCGAGGCAGAGATTGGCGAGAACGAAGGCCATTCGCATCGGGTCGTGCTCCTGTAAACGCCTCAGTCAAGCGGTCAGCGCAAGCCTTTACTGAGCACACTCATCATGTCGTCGGAGGCTTGAATGATCTTGGAATTCATCTCGTAGGCGCGCTGCGCGGAAATGAGTTCCGTGATTTCCTTGACCGCATCGACATTGGAGGCTTCGAGATAGCCTTGTTTCACTTGACCGAGCCCCGTTGCGCCTGGACTGCCGACAGTGGCTGCGCCAGACGCAGCCGTTTCGCGATAGAGGTTGCCGCCAAGGGCCGCCAGACCGACCTCGTTGACGAAGCTCGCCAGTGACAATTGCCCAAGTAGACGCGGATCGGGTTCATTGGCCGCTTGGCCAAAAATCTGGCCGGTGTCGTTGACCGTGATCGTGGTCACGTCGGGCGGAACAGTTATGGTCGGCTGCACCAGATGACCTTCGGAGGTGACGAGCTGGCCACTCGCATTCTTGTTGAACGCGCCAGCGCGGGTGTAGAGCGTTTCGCCGTCGGACCCCGCCACACGAAAGAACCCGCGACCCGTCGGCGCGAGGTCGAAGGTATTCCCGGTTTGCGACAGGGCGCCTTGCAGGTGGAGATTGCGAACAGCCGTCGAGCGCACGCCCAGGCCCACGCGCGCGCCCTCGGGAACGATCTCCGTTCCTCCCGCCGTCGGTGTTCCGGCTGCCTTTTCGACTTGATAGAGAAGGTCCACGAACTCCGCGCGAGATCGCTTGAAACTCGTCGTATTGATATTGGCGACGTTGTTGGCGATCACCTCGACGTTGAGTTGTTGCGCCGTCATTCCTGTTGCAGCAATCGCTAGGGCGCGCATGTCGTATCCTCCACCTCGAAGTGCTGTCTCAGATCGCCATGCGTCCGATTTCCAGATACGCCGCGACGATCTTGTCGCGAACGGCGATAGCGGCTTGAAGGGAGTGTTCCGCCACCATGAGCTGCTCGACGACATCCTGCGTCGATGCCGTACCTTTGAGACCAGCCAACGAGACGGCTTCTGATGCGCGCAACTGGCTGCTCAGGCCAGTGATCGCGTCTCCAATCAGGGCGGAGAAATCCTTGCCGCCGCTGATATTGGTCGCTACTGCGACATCGCGCGTGGTCTCGACACCAGGTCTGCGGATGGTCGCTGCATTGGTGACGGCCGAGATGCCGGAAAGGGGATCGATCATTATCTGCCTTTCAGGAGGTCGACGAGATCGCTCAGCATTTCGCGAGACTGGCGCACGACCTGGAGGCTCGCTTCGTAGGATCGGTGTGCTTCTCGCATATCGGACAGTTCGATCAGCGGGTTGACGTTTGGCAATTTCACGTGGCCCGCAGCATCCGCTGCCGGATGGCCCGGCTCTAAATGAATGCGGAACGGTGCAGCGTCTCGGCCGATGGCGCGGACCTGCACGATCGACGCACCGCTCGCCCGATCAATCTCGTCTTTGAAGCTGACCGTCTTGCGCACATAGGGATCGCCCGACGACGTCGCTGCCGTCACATTCGCGTTGGCCAGGTTTTCCGACACGACTCGAAGCCGCAAGGACTGTGCGCGGAGCGCGGCGACTGAGGAGACGATCGCTGTCTGCAACCCGTCGGACATGGCTCATCCCTTTGCGCTGGCGAGCAGCATGCGGTGGAAAGCGCCCAGGATTCCAGCAGCCTTGGCCTGTTCGGAGCGCGCATCACCCAGGCTCGCCATCTCGGTCTCGAGGCTGACTGCATTGCCCGAGTGCTTGGAGGCAGTGGCGGGCCGGGTCACTGTTTCGAAGGCGCGGCCGCGGCCGTCGTCGAGCGCCAAATGCGCGGGTCGGGTGCGCGCCTGCTCGATACGAGTCGCGCTCATCGTCTCTCCGAACGGCGCGACATCGCGCGCCTTGTAGCCGGGCGTATCGGCATTGGCGACGTTGGCCGCGATGACGGCGACGCGCGCTCCGAGCCAGCGATTGCGCTCGAAGCCGACGGACATGATGCTCGCAGTTTCCATGATGAAGACCCAGTTGACCGAAAGCCAAGTTGACCGATGAGCCTTGCCCCAGACTGGTCCTCGCTCAGGCGACGCGTGGGGGCGTCTGAGCGGGCTGCGATTGCTTCGCCATGATGAACAAAATGATCTCGGCAATCGCCCGGTAGAATTCGGGAGGGATAGGGCGATCCGCGCTGACCGCGCCATAGAGGGAGCGCGCCAGCATCGGGTCCTCGAATACGGGGATCGCATGCTGCTCGGCTATTTCGCGTATCTTCAGGGCAATATGATCGACGCCTTTGGCAATCACGACGGGCGCGGCCGACTCGCCGTGGACATAGCGCAGGGCGATGGCGAAATGGGTGGGATTGGCCACCACCAAAGTCGCGCGCGGCACAGCCGCCATCATCCGTCGGCGCGCGATGTTGCGAGATACGGACCGTTGGCGCGCCCGCACCATGGGGTCGCCTTCCGCCTGTTTGTGTTCTTCTTTCACTTCATGCCGCGCCATGCGCAGGTCGGCGCGCCACTTGTGCCTCGCCCAGAAAAGATCGACGGCCGCAACAAACGCCATGCAGAGGCCGATGGCGAAGAAGACGTCGGCAATCTCGCCCACCAGGAACTTCGGAAGGTCTGGTGCTCCCGTGTGGAGGGTGCCCCTGACACGCTGCCAACCGGTTTTAATGGCGTAATAGGAAACAGCCACGACAGCGACGGTTTTGAACACTGCTTTGAGGAATTCTACGCGTCCCTGGGGCCCGAGAATGCGGTTCAGGCCCTTCGTTGGCGATAGTCGAGACAAATCCGGTTTGATCCGGGTCCAGACCAGACTGGGCGTGTTTTGAAAGCCCGAAGCCACGATACCTGACAGGATCAACGCCATCATAAGCGGGCCGATCGCCAGGGCAAAAATCGTGGTGATCCACCACACGAGCGCGACCGCGTGGTGCGCGTTCTCCAGTTTGAAATCCGCCACACCGTCGAACAGTTTGACAAGAGCGGGCAGGGACTGCGCCGCTCCGTAGGTTGCAACGACGGGCAGAATGAGACCCACGACGAGCAGAGGGCCGACGGTCCCGATCTCTCGCGAGAATGGTGTGTTGCCTTTCTTGCGGGCCTCTTCGAAGCGTCGCGGGCTAGCCTCTTCTGTGCGCGACTCCTTGTCGGACGGCTCGGCCATGCTGGTTCCCCCGAATCGAAGGTCGGGGGATCAGTCGTCGTTTCCGCGTACGACTTCGCGAATGGCGACGGCAAATCGATCGGTGCCTTCGTCGAGGATCACCACCTCGCCTCTCGCGACGATCCGGTCATTGACGACGATATCGACCATGTCACCCACTTTGCGATCCAGCGGAATGACGGAGCCGCGCGACAGCGCCATCAACTGCGCCACCGGCATGCGGGTGGTCCCGAGAATAATTTTCACGGAGACGGGAATTCGCAGAATGGCGTCGTAGCCGGGTCGACGCCATTCGTCGGGGGCTGCGCTGCCATGTCCCGGCGTCTGACCCGACTGGGGGTCCGAACTTGGGCGCATCGTCTCGCTCGGTTCACCGATGTGGCCCTGGTCATTTGCTGTTGCTGTCATGGCAGGTAGTCCTTCATCATGGCGGTTCAGGCGGCTTTGGCCGTGATGGTCGCCTCCGGCGCGCCACCCGTGAGCGTTTCCTGCTCGACGTCCTCGAGGGTCGGTCTCTCGGCCAGAGAAATCGTCTTGCGTCCATGTTCGATCGCGATTTGGGGCATGGCGCCATTCATGAACGCCAAGATCGTCTGCTTGATCACGACGTACTGGCGCATGCGTTTCTCGCGCACGATTTTGATTTGGGTAGCGATGGGTGTGAACACTGCATAGGAGAAAAATATTCCAGCGAAGGTGCCGACCAGTGCCGCGCCGATCAAATGGCCCAGCACCTCCGGCGATTGGTCGAGCGCGCCCATAGCTTTGATCACGCCCAACACCGCCGCGACGATACCCAGGGCAGGCAATCCCTCGGACAGGGCGACCAGCGAGTGGTAAGCCTTGAGTTTGTCGCTGCGCATCGTTTGGATGTCTTCGTCCATCAACGATTCAATTTCGTGCGTCCGCGCATTGCCCATCAGGATCAGCCGGAAATAATCGCAAATGAACGTCAGCAGGTGCGGGTGGGCGAGTATTTTTGGGTATTTCTGAAAGAGCGGCGACTCGTGTGGGGCGTCGACGTGCCGTTCCACCTCGCTTCTCGATTTCGACCTCACCTCACGCATCAACGCGTAAAGGCACCCCAGGATGATGAGATAGTCGGCCTTCTTGGGCGTGGCGTTGACCGCGACCTGCTTGAGCGCGACGCCCACGTCTTTGATCGTCTTGAATGGATTGGCGACGATGAAGGTGCCGAGTGAGGATCCCAGGATAATGACGTATTCCCAAGGCTGCCAAATGACGGCGATGTGGCCGCCCATTGCAGCAAAACCTCCGAGCATGCAGCTCAATGTGACGACCAGTCCGAGAATGATCGTCATGCTCGACCTTGCTGCAGCGGAGTTGTCATCGCTCGACTGTTTAATCAGGCGAGCTTACGCGAGCCTTGATCCGCGCACCGGTGCGCAATCGAGCGGTTGATCCGATCAGGAGATCGCCGCACGCCAGCCCCAGGCAAGCCGCCCGCGCTAAATCCAAACCACGCCAGCACGCATGGTTCCCGGTGCGCGCGAACGGATGCGTCGCTTCAAGGAGGAGAAGATGCAGTCGACGCTCGCGGACTTGCGGCTCCTCATGCGGGATCTGCCCGCTTCCCTCGATAACGTGAAAGCGCAACCCCCCGTCGAGCGCGATACGGCCCATTATCTTTCCAAGATCGGGACGATCAAATCACTCGATGCGTTCATGAGCGACGATCGGGTGTATCGGTTCGCGCTGCAAGCGTTCGGCTTGCAGGACATGGCCTATGCCAAGGCTTTCATCCGCAAAGTGCTGAGCGAGGGAATGGACCAACCCAAAGCGTTGGCGAACCGTCTTGCCGACCCGCGATTTCGGGAATTCGTGGAGGCATTCAATTTTGCCCGCTACGGCTCTGCGACCACCAGCTTCTCGCGCACGCAAGAGGGCACAGTCGATCGCTTCGTACGCCTGACCCTGGAAATCGATGCGGGAAAAACCAACGAAGGCCTGCGGCTGGCTCTTTACTTCCAACGAAAAGCGTCAGGGATCTCGACGCCCTATGCGCTGCTGGCCGACCGCGCCCTTTTCAGGGTGACGCAAGTCGCACTCGGAATGCCCAACGGATCGGCGGGGCAGAACATCGACCGACAGGCTGAATTGATAACGAAACGACTAAAAATATCCGACCTGCAAAACCCTCAGGCCGTCGAAAAGCTACTGACGCGGTTTGCGGCTCTGTGGGACATCGAGCAGCCCAACCCGATGCAATCTCCGGTCGTATCTCTCATGAATGGTCAGCGAGAGGATGGTATCGGCGTCGACGTGCTGACGCGGATACAAAACACGCGAATGGGACGCTGAGCATGGAATCGGGTCTCTACGTCGCTCTATCGGGTCAATTGGCGTTGCAGCGCCGTTTGGATACGGTCGCCAACAACGTGGCCAACAGTGGCACACCGGGGTTCCGCGCGGAGATCGTGAGCTTCGAGAGCGTGTTGTCGCGCAGCGCGGTGGCGCACACGACCCTGGGGAAATCGCGCTTTTCTCCCCAGTCGGGCGCGATGACGCAAACGGGAAATCCGCTCGATGTTGCGATCCAGGGCTCTGCGCACCTATCTGTTTCGACGCCCGCTGGCATCGCCTACACGCGCGACGGCCGGCTGCGAACATCGGCGACGGGCGAGCTCGAAAGCAGCGATGGGCACCCGGTGCTCGATGCGGGCGGCGCACCTGTGCAAATCAATCCAACGCGGGGACCCGTGGAGATCGCGCGGAATGGGACCGTCAGTCAAAATGGCGAGCGGATCGGCGTGATTGGTCTGTTTCGGTTGCCGGCGGACGCCCGCTTGACGCGTGGTGCGGCTGCGGGGTTCGCCACCGACAAGGCGGCCGAGCCGATCGTTTCCTTCGACACGACGGGCCTCGTACAAGGTTTCATCGAGGGCGCCAATGTGAACCCGGTCCTCGAGATGACCCGCCTGATTTCGATCCAGCGCTCGTTCGAGGCGATGAGCGCCGCCATGGATCAATCCGACCGAAAATTGTCGGACGCCATCCGAGCTCTGAGCAGCGGATCGCGATAATGGCCATCCCCGCCAAGGCGTCGATCGCGCCTTTACCCATCTCCGACAAACCCGGATCGCCAGCGGTGCGCGCCGAAGATGGCCTTGCGCGATTGGCACGCATCTTCGGCGAGGAGGGATCTGTGCTGCCGCTGACGCGCCGTGGAGGTCGCGTCAGCGAAGTGACCACCAGCCATGTCCGCGTGGC
This sequence comes from Hyphomicrobiales bacterium, assembly GCA_031419415.1. Lineage (GTDB taxonomy): Bacteria > Pseudomonadota > Alphaproteobacteria > Rhizobiales > Hyphomicrobiaceae. The sequence goes on from JANOKV010000121.1 coordinate 8,141, forward strand.
CGGAGTGTCGGGTGGGATCAGGCTCGGGGGGTTCGTCGACTTGGAGACGCCTGTGGGTCGATGCCTGGGTGAGGTGATCGGTATTCAAGAACGCTCCACCCTCGTGAAACTCTTTGCCGGAACGTCCCATTTGGGATTGGGGGCGTCCGTTTGGCGTCGCCCCGAACTCACCATTGCGCCTGACGCGACCTGGATCGGGCGTGTTGTCAATGCGCTCGGTGTTCCCATCGATGGCAGAGGGCCACTGCCACAGGGCCAGACTATGCTGCCGATCGACCGTGATCCACTGGGGCCGATGGTCATCGATCGGGTTTCGACTCCGTGCGTGACGGGCGTGCGGGCGATCGATCTTTTCACGCCCATCTGCAAGGGCCAACGCATTGGTGTTTTTGCCGGCTCCGGAGTCGGCAAATCCACCCTGATAGCGATGTTGACGCGATCGTCCGGTTTCAAAACCGTCGTTGTGGCCCTCGTTGCGGAACGGGCACGAGAAGTGCGCGAGTTCATCGAAGATGTGATCGCGCCCACCGGCAGTCGCGCTGTCACCGTCGTGGCGACGAGTTCCGAAAGCGCGATGATGCGGAAACTGGCCGCCAAAACGGCCATGACCATTGCGGAGCATTTCCGCGATGCGGGCGATGATGTTCTTCTCATCGTCGATTCTGTGACGCGGTATGCCCACGCGTTGCGCGAAGTCGCTCTTGCCGCGGGCGAAGCACCTGTTGCACGGGGCTATGCGCCCTCGGTCTTCGCCGAACTGCCCAGGTTGCTCGAGCGCGCAGGCCCAGGCACACCGACAACGGGTTCGATCACCGGCGTGTTCTCGGTTCTCGTCGATGGTGATGATCACAACGAGCCGATCGCTGACGCGGTGCGCGGCATCCTCGATGGGCATATTGTGCTCGATCGACAGATCGCCGACCAAGGGCGGTTTCCAGCCATCGATCCCCTGGCGTCGGTGTCGAGAATGGCTTCACAGGTGTGGAGCAAGGACGAGGCTGGCCTGGTGCGACGTCTTCGAGGACTGATTGCGCGCTTCGAGGAAACGCGCGAGCTGCGCACGCTCGGCGCCTACAAGCCAGGCGCCGATCCCGAACTCGACCAGGCGATGACGGTCACGCCGCTGCTCTATCGTCTGCTCAGTCAACTTCCCGATGATCCGCCGAGTCGCAGCGTATTCGACGAACTCGTGGGCGCGTTATCCGAACTGCGGACACCCGGTATCGCCTCCGAGCCTAGTGACCTGCGGCCTCCGCGTCTGGCCATGGCTCCCGTATCGTTATCCCGCTAGCTCCGGCCCGTCGTCGAAAAAAGTGGATCGAGGCAAATGCACGAGACGTATCTCAATGCGATAAAAGCGTTCGAAGGCTACACGCCGCGGGCCAAATGGGACTATGCGCAGAACTCCAATGGCTATGGAACGAAGGCGCTGCACGCGGGCGAAACCATCGATCGCGCAGAAGCAGATCGGCGTTTCATGGCGGAGATCGCGCAGGCCCGGAGTTTCGTCGAACGACACGCAAAGGGATGGGACGAGGGGACCAAGGCCGCATTGACATCGCTGACGTTCAACGCTGGCACGCGATGGACTTCGGGAGGTCTGGGCGACGCCGTTCGAAATTTCGACGTCGATGCCGTCGAGAGAACTTTCGTGACCTACACCAAGGCGGGCGGACAGGTCTTGCCGGGCCTCGTCAAGCGTCGCCTGGCGGAGGTCGGCTGGATTGGCCAGTCCATGGCTCCACCCGCAATGCTCCCCAGCGATATTGGCGCGATGCGTCCTGTGGTGACGGTTGCGGGGGCGGCGCAGAGTGCGGTCACCGAGGCAAAAGCACACGCGCCGGCAGAGAGCGACCGCCGGCGCATGGCCATCGGCCGATCCAGCGAGGGCGCTCTGCATTCGCTTCGATCCGAAACGTCGCCACGCAGCCCGGCAGCGGCAGCTCACGCGTTGCTCGCGTTGGACGCCCGAACGAGTCCTCGTGATGATCCGTCCCTGCTTGCCTCCAAGCGCAGCCGACGCGTGCGCACTTGGGTGTAATCGATAGGCACGACTTTGACGCAAGCTTGGTGGTGGACTGTGGAGTCGCGCGGCCCTCCCCGTCCCATTGCAGGTTTCAATGCTCACCAAACAACATCTCGATCAGCTCGGCGCAAATCTGCTGAAACTCGGCGTCCGCCGACTGTCGCTACTGGCCGTCGTCGGCTTGGGTGTGCTCATGACGGTCATGCTGGCGGCCCATTATCTCGGCAGGCCGGCGATGCAAGCGATCTATACCGGCCTGACACCGCAGGACGTGACGCGGATGACGACGGCGCTGGCCGAAGCTGGCATCGCGTTCGACGTCAACGAGGCCCGCAACACCGTGCTCGTTGGCTTTGGCCAGACGGCGCGGGCCCGCACGCTTCTCGCGCAGAAGGGCCTGCCGACGAGCGTCCGCGCGGGCTATGAATTGTTCGATCACATGGGTTCGATTGGCCTCACGTCGTTCATGCAAGAGGTTACCCGGGTTCGCGCGTTGGAGGGCGAAATAGCCCGCACCATCCAGGCCCTCGATGGGGTTGCGGCCGCCCGGGTTCATCTCGTGGTGCCAGATTCGGGTTCGTTTCGTCGGGAGCGTCGCGACGCCTCGGCCTCGGTGCTCCTGAAAATCGATGGCCGGTGGCATGCCACCGCCGGCCAGACCGTGCGCCATATGGTGGCCGCTGCCGTGCCCGGCATGAAGATCGAGCAGGTCAGCGTCGCCAGCACCGACGGGCGACTGATTGCGGCGGCCGGTGAGGAGAGCAATCTAGGCTCGTCGAAACTCGCCGAGTTGGAGCGTTCCATGGCGGTCGACCTCGAGCAGCGCGCGGGTCGCACCGTCGCTTCGGCATTGGGCGCGGGAAATTTTCAAATCAGCGTCACGGTCCGGTTGGATGTCGACCGCCAGCAGACGAATGAGACGGCATTCGATCCGAAATCACGGGTCGAGCGATCCGTTCGATCCGTCAAACAGTCCGGGTCGACCGAGGATAGCGCAGGCAAATCCGCAATCGGTGTGGAAGCCAACTTGCCCAGGGAGGAAGGCAGTCCCGTCGACGGTGACAAGCGCCGCACGCGTGAGGATCGACAGGAAGAGCTGACCAATTACGAGCTCAACTCGAAAACGGTGCAGACCGTCCGCGAAGGTTATCGCGTTCAGCGACTGGCTATTGCCGTGGTCGTCAATCGAAAGAAGATCGCGGCGCAACTGGGATCGGACGCCGACGCCACCGCGATCGCCGCGCGTCTGGCCGAGGTCAAGCGGCTCGTGGCCGCCGCGACCGGCGCCGTGCCGGAACGCGATGACAGCATCGAAGTCTCCGCCACCGACTTCGGCAGCGTCGGCACCGACTTGGCCCCGACACGCGTAGGCTTTGGCGATTATCTCGCCTTGCACGCTGGAGCATTGATCAATGGGTTCGCCATGCTTGCCGTCGTGGTCGTAGTCGTCTGGTTTGGCATGCGCCCGCTGATCCGCGCGCTTGGTCATTCCGAAAGGGGAGGGGAGCGCGCGCCCCCGAGCCTCGCGGCGCTGGCCGATGCGGCGGGACCGTCCCCGCAACCGCCGCTGGTATTGGCAAGCCCGAGTGCCAACGCTACCGACAGCTCACATCGTCGCGATGCCGCGCCTCCAAAATCTCCTGAAGCGCAAAGTCGGGATCGCCTGGACGCGTTGGTCGAACAGAATGACGCGAAGGTCGCCAAAATTCTGAAGACGTGGGTGTCGGAAGTCGCGAGGGCCTGATGGGACAACCTCTGCACGCCTGCCTCGAGGAGTTCCCCTCGGGCGCGCCCTTGGAGCGGGATGGCGTTGCCGCACGCTTCCAGAATCGGTCAGCGTCATCGACGCCGCCCGCGAGCGAAAATCCGGTCGAGGCCCGGATTGCAGCGGCGCATGCGAATGGTGTGGAGGTCGGGCATGCAATGGCGCGCCAACGGTGCGACGATGAAACCGCCATGCTGCGCGCGGATTTCGACCGCCGCCTCGAGGAGACAAGGAGTGCGGTCTCGCAGTCGGTCGCACAGACTATCGTCTCGACGATTGCAGCACAGGTGGGGGACTTGCGCGCACGCCTCGTCGAACAGATGGCGGCCGCTGTGTTGCCTGTTCTGCGTCACGCCCTCACAGAAGCCACAGTCCGCGAACTTGCCGCCGAACTCCACACCCTCATCGGTGACGCCGAAACGGTCGCAGTCGAGATTAGCGGACCGGCAGACATACTCGAACGGATTTGGGAGACCTACCTCGAGCATCGCTCCAGACCACAGGGCGGTCCGTTGCCCCAGGTGACGTTTGGCGTCGGATCGAGCGTCGAAGTCCGCATCACCGTCGACGACGCGATCGTGGAATCGCGACTGTTCGAATGGATCGGGCGCACGATGGAGGCGGTCGGTTGATGTCGGCTCCCAAGGACGAAAAACCGGACCCCATCATCGTGGTTCGCCGGCGGTCCGGTGGCGAGGACGAAAGCCATCACGGTGGCGTTTGGAAAATCGCCTATGCGGATTTCATGACCGCCATGATGGCGTTTTTCCTGGTCATGTGGCTGATCAACGCCGCCAACACCGAGACCAAAGCCAGCGTCGCAAGCTACTTCAATCCAATCAAGTTGACGGACAATGTCGCGCGCAAGAAAGGTTTGTTCGCCCTCGACGAGAAGGCCAATGCCAATGACAAGGCGGCGGATGGAAAAACTGCCAAAGGGTCGCCGAACCCCAGCGACGCAAAAACACCACCCACCGCCGGCGCGACCGCCACGACGCCCGAGGCTCGCCCGCAGCGGGGCGCGGATATCGAGGCGGCGCCCGTCGGACATGATGCCTTGCCCGTCATGGCACGGGAACGACGCGATGAATTCCGGTTCGATCCATTGGGGCAAAACCCCTCCTCATCGAGGCCGCGCGCGTTGCCAGAACAGGGCATCGATCGCCAACCGGAAAAGCCGCTGGACGACATTCGACCTCATCGCTCGATGGCGCCGCCTGCCACGGGTGAGGTGGAAGCGGCGACGGTCCTGCCTGACGTCGCGATCCCCTCGAAGGCGAACACGCCCAAAGCGGAGGCTCCATCCGACGCCGAACTCCATCCCCTCGCCGCAACGGCCGACACCATCCGTCGCGAATCGGAAGCGGCCGTTCAACGACTTGGCCTGTCGGGAGGTCCGGGCCTCGACGTCGTGATCCAGGGTGACACGATCGTCTTGAGCCTCACCGATACGAGCACATTTGGCATGTTTGCCGTGGGGTCGGCCGAACCCAATGCCGAACTCGTCGCGCTGTTGCAGAACTTATCCCCGGTGCTCGCCGCGACATCCGAAGCGATCACCCTGCGCGGCCACACTGACGGGCGGCCTTTCCGCACGGACAAGCGAAACAGCAATTGGCGCCTGGCCATGGCGCGCGCCGAGGTGGCCTACGGATTGCTTGTCGGGTTTGGTATCGACGACCTGCGCTTCGCGCGCATCGAAGCTCATGCCGATCGGAAATTGAAAATCGTGCATGACGCCGAGGCGGCTGCCAATCGCCGGATCGAAATCATCATCCATAAAGGTGGACCATGAGGGCCGGCCGATCTTTCGCATTGGTCCGGCTGCTTGCCATGTTGCTTTCCACGGGGGCTCTGCTGGAAGTGACGCCGGCAGCGTCGACGCAGACGTCTTCGTCCGGGGCGGCGCATGACCAACCCCCATCGACCGACGACCAACCCTTCCAATTGATCCGCGCCTCCAGTGACCTGCAAGAGCAAATTGTCAGCGGCCGACGCGATGCGCTTGCGCGACAAAGCGAGGTGACACGCGATATATCGCGCAAACTCGCAGGCTTTGACCCGCACGTTTGGACCCAGGCCCGGAACCGAGCAGGACTGATCAAGTTCGTCCTCAATGGCGGCGATCTCGACGTATTCGAGACCGTCCTGAGCCAGAGTGCGTTCCCGGAAACCGAGAAGGCCCTCGCACAGGGCGTGCTTCACTATGCGTTGGGACGCAAGGCCGCCGCGATCGAGATTCTGAAACCGTTGGACGCCCGCGCTTTCGGTCCGAGTTTGGCCGGGCATATTGCGCTGACAAAGGCCGTCCTTGCCCGTGACGTGGATGCCAAAGCGGCGCGCCACGCCAGCAATGAAGCGCGATTGTTGGCGCCCGGAACGGCCGTCGAGGAAGCCGCGTTGAGGCTGTCCATCGATCTGGCCATCACGCAGGGTGACGCGTCCGGTCTCGACGTCAACGCCCTTCGCTACGCCTATCGATTTCCCCAGTCTATCTACCGCGCGTCGATCGACCTTCGCGTCGCGCGCGTTCTGGGCGCACGCAATCTCGCGCGGCAGGCCAATGACCACGCACTCGCGATCACTATAGCCGCTCAACTGACGCAAGCCGAGCGAGTGGCGTTCTACATGGAGTTGGCCGAAGCCGCTCTGCGGTCTGGCCATATCGCGACGGCGGAGGCGATGGCGAAATTAGGCGCCCAATCGAGTGCCCAGGCCGCACCGTCCGCGCCTGCGCTACGCGCTATCCAGGGCGCCGCGATGCTGTTTGGTCCACATCGGGAAAGCGGTCTGCACTTGCTGTCGCAAGCCGAAACGGCGGACGCACCATCCTCGGTTCGAAAACTCATCGCGGAGGCGCGCAAGCTGGCCGTCATGATCGAACAGCCCCCCCGCCAGTTCAACGCGGACGAGTGATCGACATGCTTGCTGCCAGCTCGGCGATCATTTCCGATCCCAAAAAAGATGCGGCAACAGCAGGCGGCGCACGAGCGGGACAGAAAGACGAGGCCGTTCTTCAAACGTCGCAACGCGCGACGCAGAAACTGAATGCTGTCGATGCGGTGCTCGAAAGGGGCGGCCAGTGACGCTACCTCGGACCCCTACGCTCGACCGCTCGACGGCAGCCGCTGGACCGTTGCGGATTAGGCCTCCGACCCCGGAGGGCGAAACGAAGTTCGCTGCCGCGCTCGCCCGCACGGCAGACCTCGGTGATCGACGTGCCCTCGCTGAGCGACCGTCCGCAAATGCTGGGAACCGTCCGATCCCCATCGAGGGTGAGCGGGCTCCGGAGAATGGTGCACTGCGCGCCACGTCGCGCAACACGCACCGCGATCGCCGCGCGGTTCCGCCATTGGCCGCCGAGCCTGATACGCTGAATGGATCCGCTCCCACGGGGAAAGCGCACGACGGTCCAGAGCAACAGATACTGTGCGTTCCGCACCGACACCCCGATCAAACTGTGCCACATGCCAGCGGTGCGCAGACGGCTACTGCGAGTGATCCAAGCCCGTCTGCGGTTGCCCGGTCTTTAGGGCTGATGTTGGCGCGAGAAGAGGGGGGGGCTGCGACCCTCGCGCCTCCCATTGACGAAACGCCAGGAGGCTTTTCGGTCTCGCATCGAGAGACGCAATTCCCGCCCACAAGGTTCAACATAACTCAATCCCCGCAGGCGAAATCGACACTCCACGATCGAACCCCGGAGCGTTTGGAGCCGCAGGTTGGCATGCGATCTTCCAGCCGTGGAACTGTCGTGCGGCCGCCCGCATTACCGGAAGGAGCCGCAGGGCCACCGGCGGCCGTGTCCTCAGTTTTGGAGCCAGCGCCCCCGCCGAGCACCGCTGTTCTGGAGCCGCCGGCTGCTCAAGTCGTCGCCGCAATCATCGACCATTGCAGCACACCATACCAAGCGCAATCCAGCGGCCCTCCTCGTGCCTTACCCACAGAGGTTGCCATCAATGCCACCCAACCGCTTCGCCTCATTCGGCTGCAGCTCTCGCCAGCTACTCTGGGCACTGTCGACATACAGTTGACGATGGAGCGCGACGCGTTGCGAGTTCAGCTGGAGGCGGCGTCGGCCAGCACAGCCGTCAGCCTCGCGCGAGATCGCACGGCGCTCGTCGATCAATTGATATCATCGGGGCATCTCTTGGCCGACGTGCAAATCGGACAGACGCCGCCGCGCGCGTCCAGTGAGACGGCGCACACTCAGGGAACGTTCGATAGCGCGTCTTTCAATGCCTCTGCGGGTGGATCGGAGCAGACGCCTCACGGCGGCCGAAACGCGCGCGGGCCCCACAGCCCACCACCTCCGAATTCAGGCGAGGTCAAAACTCCAGATCAGCGATCCTCACGCGCGCGTGACGGCGGGTCCGCCAGCTCGGCGACGTCGGTCTATTCGGAAGTGCGCGTGCTCCGCATGGTTTGATCGTCTGCACGGACGTGGATCGGCCAGTCGCCGTCTCTGCCTTCAGGTCTGCGCAAGCCAGCGCGCGCAATAACAGGCGCCGATGTGACGACCCCACCGCCCCGCGAAGAGAACGCGTTCCACAATGACCAGCTCGAAGGAGCCGCATCGCCAGAGCGTCGAGGTCCCGCTTCGGGGCGTGGACAAGGCCACGGCGCTGCTGCTGACGATGAGCAAAGCGTCCGCGGATCGGATTATCAAACAATTCGAAGACCGGGATATCCGCGCCGTTGCGCAATCTGCCATGGAGCTTGCGAGCGTCGACCTGCCGACTCTCGCACACATCATCGAGGAACTCGGCACATCGATGGCGATCGCCGACCCTTTGGTCGGTTCGCCAAAGGGCGCCAAAGACCTGCTCTCCGGCGTTGTCAGCGACGACGCGGTCGACGCGTTCCTCGGCACGCCGAGCGGTGATCCCTCGCGACTGATCTGGGACGCGCTGGACGGTGTGGATGCCGCCCGGCTCGTGGCTTTCGTAGCGGCAGAACATCCCCAAATCGGCGCCTGTCTCTTGTCGAAATTGCAGCCCGCCAAGGCCTCGTCGGTGCTCGAGGCTCTAGACCCGGAACTGCAATCTGAACTCAGTCTTCGGTTGCTGGCGCTCGAGCCCATCGGCGACCCGGCGCTGCGCCTTCTGGAGAGCTGGATA
>JANOKV010000122.1:0-6472 GCA_031419415.1 Hyphomicrobiales bacterium
GCGATCGCCGACCTCGCCCGCATCAAGGCTGCGGGAATCAAGCTCGGCCTGTCGAGCCACGACCACGCAGAACTCGACATCGCGCTCGCCGCCAAGCCCGACTATGTGGCCTTGGGGCCGATTTACGAAACCAAGCTCAAGATCATGAAATGGTCGCCGCAGGGGCTCGGCCGCATTCGCGATTGGAAATCCCGGTTGGGGGCCGTTCCGCTCTGCGCCATCGGTGGCATCACGCCCGAACGAGCCCCTGGCGTGATCGCTGCTGGCGCGGACTGCGTGGCCGTCGTGACAGACTTCATCACCGCCGCCGACCCGGAAGCCCGCGTGCGCCAATGGGTGGCGTGGTCGCGGACGGTTCAACGCTAGGTACTTTCGAAGGGATCTCACCCCCGTGCCCAATTCCCCGTTCCCCTCCCACTACCCCCTTCCCGCAGGCATTCGCTCGCGCATGGTCGCGGGCATCAATGGCCTCGACATGCACGTCTTGGAAGCGGGGTTCGAATCGCCTGGTCGACCAGCGTTGCTGTTGCTGCACGGCTTTCCCGAACTCGCCTACAGTTGGCGCAAGGTCATGGGACCGTTGGCGGCGGCGGGCTATCATGTCATCGCGCCCGATCAGCGCGGTTACGGCCTCACCACAGGCGCCGACACGCGCTTCGATGCCGACCTGACACCCTACCGCATGCCGAATTTGGTGCGCGATGCAGTGGGCCTCCTGTCAGCCCTCGGTATCGATCGTCTCGATGCCATCGTCGGCCATGATTTCGGCGCCTCGGTCGTGGGCTGGGCAGCCCTCATCCGACCCGACATCTGTCGCCGCGTCGCCATCATGAGCGCCCCGTTCCAGGCGCCCCCGCAGTTACCGTTCAACACAGCCGACGAGCCCGCCCGACCGATTCCGCCAGCGCCAACCATGGCCATCCACGACGACCTCGGACGGCTCGATCCGCCCCGCCAGCATTATCACTGGTACTATTCCCAGCGCGACGCCGACCCTAACATGCATCGAGCCAAGCAAGGGGTGCACGCATTCCTGCGCGGCTACTATCATCACAAGAGCGCCGATTGGGAGGGAAACCGGCCGCATCTGCTCACCGGGTGGACAGCGACGGAACTCGCCAAACTGCCGACCTACTACGTCATGCCGCGCGACACCGGCATGGCCGAGACCGTCGCCGTCGAAATGCCGTCTGCCGCCGAGATCGCCGCCAATCGCTGGCTGCCCGAGAACGAGCTGAGCGTCTACAGCTCTGAATACGGGCGCACCGGCTTTCAGGGAGGGCTCAATTGGTATCGGGTGCGCACCGTCGGGCGTTACAATCCCGAGCTCGAGACGTGGTCCGGCCGCACGATCGACATCCCCTCGTGTTTCATCTCCGGCGCCAGCGATTGGGGAATTCATCAGACGCCCGGCGCGCTGGCCGCCATGCACGCCACGCTCTGTACGCAGTGGCGCGGCACCCATCTCATTCCCGGTGCGGGTCACTGGGTGCAGCAGGAGCAGCCCGACGCCGTGGTGCGTCATCTGCTCGAGTTCCTTCGCACGCCGGCTGACTGAACGCGCTCTACCGCATGCGCCCCTCGGGTCCGATCAAATGGAGGGCTGGCTTTCCTTCTAGAACGCGCCGGCAATTGGCGGCCGCCTGCCGGTAGGCCATGGCCCGCGCACCCTTGATGGAAGCCGAGTTGTGTGGCGAGCCGATCACGTTGGGCAACTCTAGGAAGGGATGGCTCATGGCGAACCGGTTATGGCGCACCGGCTCGATCCACCACGCGTCGATACAGGCGACGAACGCGGGATTGGCCTGAAGGTGCCGATAAAGGGCCGTCTCGTCGATGATTTCCCCGCGCGCCAGGTTAATCAGGATCGCGTCCGGCTTCATCAGGGCCAACTCTCGTGCGCCGATCAAGTTCTCGGTGTTTTGTAAGAGGGGCACGACGACGACCAGAACGTCGGCCGCCGCAAATAGCGTGTCCATCTGATCCGCCGTCCCCATCCAGTCGACGGGTTCATCGGCGACGCCGCGCCGGTTGATCGCGTGAACGTGCAGGCCCAGAGCTTTCATGCGCCGCGCCGTTGCGACACCAACGCCGCCGAACCCCAGAATGCCGCACGTTGCGCCCGCCAACATACGGTTTGGCCGGAATTGATCGAATTCCCCCCTCTCGAGTTTCTTGTGCTCGACGAGCAATCTCTTGGCTGCTGCAAACATCATGGCGACGGCGTGCTCCGCCATCGGTTCGGCATAGGCGCCACCGTTGGCGGCGATCGGCAGATCAGCCGGAAACTGGCGAAGGGGGATGTAGTCGACGCCGGCCGTTACGAACTGCACGAGGCGCGCGTTGCCGATGAGCGTATCCTCGCCCTCGTGCAACTCCTTACCCGTGTTGCGGCCGATGATGATGCCAGCCGACCGCAAAGCACCGGCCCGCTCGCCCTCGGGCAGTTCTGCCAGATAGGCGATGTCTGCGATATCACCCAGGCATTCGGCAAAGACGGCGCGCGCATCCCGATCGGCATCGAACGTCACGACGACACTGTTTGAACCCACGCTCATGACCTTTTCGTTGCCTCGCCCCGATCCGCAGCATACCTCGAGGGTCCGAGCGCCGACAGCCGAGTGCGATCACCCGTCGTCGCATGACGCCTGACGGAATGGAACAGCCACCGATGATGGCACAGAGAGAATTCGCCTTGGCATGATAACGTCGATGGATTCGCCGGTTTTCTCGCGGTGACCCAAATTCGATTTTCTGGAGCGAGGTGAAGACACTCGTGGCGCGACAACCGATCCCCAAACGCATCCATCAGGTGGCGGCCTTGCCTATCCGCAAGGTCGACGGCGGGGATGTGGTGGAAGTTTTGCTCGTCACCACGCTGGATACCGGTCGTTGGGTCATCCCGAAGGGTTGGCCATGGCCCAACCGACCCGACCACGAAGCGGCCGCCGAAGAGGCCTGGGAAGAGGCCGGCGTTACCGGCATCATGAGCAGCGAGTGCATGGGGTCGTATTTTTATCTGAAGCGCCGCAAGACGGGCGACGCCCTTCGTGTTCGCGTGGACGTCTACGCCATGAACGTCACGGAAGAAAAGCGGTCATGGCCCGAGCGCAAACACAGACAGCGCAAATGGCTGCGGCCAGACAAAGCGGCCGAGCGCGTCGAGGAACCGGAACTGAAAGCCTTGATTGCCGCGCTGGGGACCGCCCCCTGATCGTTCATGACGTCGGGTCGCGGCATTCCTCGTCGGCGGGAAGCGGATCGCAGGTTTTGGAGTAGGCGCAGGTCTTCAAAGCCGTTTGCAACTCGTCGGAATTGTAGCCGTCCAAGCGCCCCTTGTAGAGACCCTGCGAGGCCAATCCGCACTGATAGAGCTTGATCATTCGCTCGCCGCCGATATTGACGGCCTGCTCGTAGTCGGCGAAAGCACCGGCGAAGTTCCCCATCACTTGGCGAATGTGGGCGCGCGTATCCCATGTGTGTTCACTGAGCGGATTGAGCGACAGAGACCGCTCGACATCGCCCAGGCCGCGGGCCCCCTTGCCCCACTTGTAGTAGGCCCAAGCCCTGTTGTTCAGCGCGACGGCAAAGTTTGGGTTAATGCGAATGGCCTGATCGTAGTCGCCAATCGAGTCCTCGTACTGGCCCTTCAACGACAGCGCGAGCGCCCGCATTGCGTAGGCCTGGGATTTCTCCGCAGCGGTGGCCTGCCCCCCTTCGATGACGGCCGTGCAACCCGGTATTCGCCGGGACCAGTCGTCGCTGAAACAGTCCTCCGTCGCCGTCTCCGCGCCAGCTGGCAACACCGCAAACGTCGGCAAGGCACAGAACAGGAGGGCGGCAAGCCCGCCGCCAAAGAATCGTCGCATCAGAGATCTCGTGCGCATGAGCGCCCTGTTCCAACCAATCCGCGCATCGGCCTCGAGCCGCCTGCCAGTCCAAGTGATCGCCTATCAATATGGCAGCCGAGGGGCTCTGTTCAAGCATGCTGTAGCGGCAGCCGCGCGCCACACTCTCCGCCCATTGAGTTCCACAGTTGAAAACACGGCCCTTTCCATCGCCAGCCGACCCGAGACGTTGGCGCTGGAACTGATGACTTGCGTCCCACGTTGAACAGTCGGTTTCGGTGGCTGAGCGCCCCCGTCCGCCTACACGCGTTGGCGCCACCTGCGGCAAAGGAGATGACCTTCCCATGAACCGGCCGCATTCGCCGTCCCCCATCTCGCCACCCGGCGACGATAGCGCTAGGTCATGGCGGCAATTGATCACAAGTTTTGCCGTTCACCTGACCTCGCCATGGGCCTTCTTGGTCGTTGGTGTTTACACATGCCTATGGTTCATCTTCGAGCGAGAGACGTTCGATTGGCATGCCGTTGCGACGCTCGCCACATGGTTCATGACCCTCTTTATTCAGCGCGCGGCGCATCGCGACACGCAAGCTATTCACGCCAAACTCGATGAACTCCTCCATACAGAACATAAAGCGAGCAACAGCCTCACCCGGCTCGATGAAGCCGAGCCTGAGGACATCGAGCGCCACCGCAAGGAGGCGCGCATGAACGACTGACCGCCGAGCGGTTCAGACGTCGTCTTCGGACACCGCCTCGGACCAGGGCTGTTCAGGCTCGGTGGCGCCTTCGTGCACACCGGCCGCACTGCGGACAGCGCCGGCGATGGTGAATGGCATCGGATAGGGCACGGGCTCGGCCTCGACGGTCTCGAAGGCGGCAGCGAGCGCCGCCATCGTCGCCTCGGGCAGGCGTCGGTCCACCGATACGCCCGAGCCTCCGGACACGTCGATGCGCGGCTGGTGGAAGGCCCGGTCGAGATCGAATCCAAAGTCAGCGATCATCGCCAAAAGCTGGAATACGGCCGGGATAATCCGGCGGCCGCCACAGCCGCCGATGCCCACGACATCGTCGCCCGACGACATGATTGTCGGCACATAGTTCGACAGTCCGCGCCGGTCTGCCGCTAACCCGTTCGGGCCGCCGGGGCGCGGGTCGAACCAATTGATGCCGTTGTTCATGAGGATGCCTGAACCCGGCAACAACACTCGGGAACCGAAGAGCGACAGCAGGGTCTGGGTCAAGGTCACGACGTTGCCGTGCCGATCGACCACAGACAAATGCGTTGTCGACGTTGGCATGCTGCGCTCGCCCGCATCCCCCATGCGCCGGAAACGATCCTCCCAGGCGTGCTCGAGCGCGCGGCCGTAGGCGACGAACCGGTCGCCATCGGGTTCGGCACCTGGCTTGCCACCGTGTTTGGCCAGATGCTGGAACGCCAGCGCCATCGTCGGCCCGCCGGTCAGTTCGGGAAGGCCGTAAATGCTGTGGCGGCCGTAGTCCTGACGCAGCGGCACACGCGCGACGGGCTTTACGGCGGCCATGTCCTCGGTCGTCAGATATCCACCCAGCGCCTGCACGTCGTCCGCGATCGAACGGGCCAGCGCACCTTCGTAGAGCGCGCCAGCGCCGTCTGCCCCGATCGCCGTCAGTGTCCGTGCGAGCTGCGGTGCCGGAAGCCTGAGCTGAGGCACGCCGGCCTGCGGCGCGGGTGGCACCGGGGGTAATCCACCGCGCAGGAAACGCTCACGTGTCCCCGCATCGTTTTGCAGATCTCCCAGGGCGGTGGCGATGACCAACGTGGTGTGCCAATCGACCAACTGGCCCATCTCGGCCAAGGCAATGGCAGGGGCCACCAAATCGCGCCAACGTTTCGTGCCGAGCATCTTGTGGGCAAGGGCCAAGCCGGCCGGTTGAGTGGGCGCAACGATCGCCTTGGCGCCAACCGTATTGACGTTGCCGATGACGGCTGGCCACCCGAACAGATTACCGACATCGACCCCGCCAGCCAGTGGGAAGTCCTCTATTTTCAAGCCTTTGGGGGAGCGTCCGCCAAAATCGACGCACGTCACCTTGCCGGTCTTGGCATCGCGGTGCACGAGGGCGCCGACGCCCCCGATGCCGCTCATCCACGGCTCGACGACACCTACGGCGAACGCTGCAGCGATCGCCGCATCGATGGCGTTGCCACCCTCTTTCAGCACCCGCGCGCCAATCTCGGAGGCGACGCGGTTTTGCGTGACGACGATGCCGCTTTTCGAGCGCGCGGACGGTTTCGTCACGCGGCGCTTCAGCGAGAAATTGGGTGAGAGAGCGGACGGTGCAATCGGCATATCGGTCCCCGCAGTTGGGTTTTATTGGGATAAGAGGTTGGCGCCTCGTCGGGACACCTAACCACCGCCTCCGTTTTCCGTCCACAGGTCATAGGCGTTGGCGCCGACCTGTCCGCACCCGATCCGGAGCAAACCGTCGGTCCACCAGGCCACGGAGAGAAAAATTCCATTTCGACGCCATCGCGCGCCTGCGCATCGGATAACGCTCCGGTCGGCGTTCAAACCGACCGGAATTGCGCGCCAGACGCGCGACGCGCAACAGAATTGTCGCGCCTGGACCGGGCGCCGCGC
>JANOKV010000123.1:0-16042 GCA_031419415.1 Hyphomicrobiales bacterium
GTCTACGCCGACATCTGCTCCATTGTCGGAACCGGCCGCCGCAACGGCCGGAGCCCGCTCGACGCCATCCGAGACGCTCTGGCCGCACCAACCAGCGCCGCTTCCGCTTGATCGGCGGCTGCGAGGGGTGAGCAATTACGAGGTCGGTCGCTTGTTCGGCCGCGACCGCACCACGGTCACGCATGCCTGCGCCGTTATCGAAGACCTTCGCGATAATGCGAAATTCGATCGCACAATGGATCTTCTCGAAGGGATCGTGGAGCGGCTGTGCGAAGCCGTGGAAATCGAGAATGAGGACGTGCTCCATTAATGGAAACCGTGGACAAACAAAACTATGGCGGTGCTCTCGACGCGGTCTGTGTCGCGGGTCTCTCGTTTCTATCCCGACTGTCGCGGCGTAGCGCTTATGCCGTGGCGGAGGAGGGGGTGGAGAGTGATCCCTTGATCGCACTTTTCGAGCAGCGTGACGGTCAGCGCTCGCGGGTCGGAATGGTGGCCTGGCCTGTGTTCGACCACGCTCGCACCTCCGGATTCCTGGTGCGGGACGCCGATGATTTTGGTTGGCGCCTGTCGGCCACTGGGCGCACGATCTTGCGGCGCGCTCGGACGAACGAAACGCAGGCGCGGGCGCTCGGTGTGGCGATCGAAGTCGCGCCCGCGACGCCGACGCCGCGTCGCAACGATGCGGAGAGCCCATTGGCCTGGCTGCACCATCGCCTCGACAAGGACGGCAGGCCCTTGGTGGATGGGATCCAGTTCGACGCGGGCGAGCGCCTGCGGGCAGATCTGTTTTTCGCACAGATGACCCCGCGAATTACGTCCTCGTGGTCCGATATTCCCCAATCGTCGGGCCCACGTGCAGCGCCTGGCGCCGGCATGGAGATGAGTGACAGGCTCGTGGCTGCGCGACAGCGAGTCTCGTCCGCAATCGATGCCGTCGGGCCGGATTTGGCGGGCATTCTGATCGACGTCTGCGGGCACTTGCAGGGGTTGGAAGCCATCGAGCGACGCGAGAAGTGGCCACAGCGGTCAGCCAAGCTCGTGTTGCAGAAAGCGCTCAATGCGCTCGCCCGTCATTATGGACTGCTGCCGCCGGAATCTGCGGTCAGTCTGATCAGGCGGCGTTACAGGCATTGGGGCGTGCAGGATTTTCGTCCACGCATCGATCGTGGGTCGCCAGCTGGGAATGGGCCATGAACAACGGGGATGCTCAGCCTTCGACGACTTTGTGGGCATCCGAGCGAATGCGCTGAACCATCGAGGCGAGCCCGTTGGAGCGCTGCGGCGTCAGGTGTTCGCTCAATCCTAAATCTTTGAACACGCCATGGGCGTCGGTGGCGAGAATGTCTGGGGCCGATCGCCCGGCATAGACCGCGAGCAATATTGCGATCAACCCGCGCACGATGTGCGCATCGCTGTCCCCTTTGTATGTGAGGACCGGCCGGTTGGCGTCGTCGTGGCTGAGCGTGGAGGCGAGCCAAACTTGGCTGGCGCAGCCGCGCACCTTGTTCGCCTCGGTGCGGTCGGCCTCGTCCAAGGGGTCGAGCATGCGGCCCAACTCGATGACGTACCGGTAGCGATCCTCCCAGTCGTCCAGGAGTTCGAAGTCGGAACGGATCGCCTCGAGCGTCGGCAGGGCGCTCATCGGCGCGCCTCCTCATGATAGCCTCGATGGCTCTCACTTGGACCGGGCGAGGGTCCGACGCAAGGTCTGCATCTGTCGCAATGGACGCCGCCGATTTTTATTATGCGCCCACTTTTTGACGGCCGCGCCACGCGGGGCCGAGGTCGGTCGGGGTCAGTGCACCGGAGGTGGTATGGGCCGCCGGTTCGGGGCGCTTCGTCGGTCCCATGACCCGATCGCTAGCCAAGTCCATCGCCATGCGAGCGCCGAAGTCGAGTTTTCGGCGGAACGACGCCCAGTGCTCGGCGCCCTTGGCGCACAGATCACCATTGCGGTCACAGAAGGTGGCCGTGTGGTGCACGGCAAGCGACGCATTATGGAAGAGGCGTTCCTGCTGTACCGGATCGGATGGCAGCAGCACGACCACGACCCCTAACCAGAAGACTGTGCGAATCAAAAACATGACGACTTTTCCCAGCGCTCGAACCCGGCTCGGTTCTCGTTCCTGGGATCGTTGTAGCAGGACGGTGCGAAGGTCATCCCAACGATCAGACGCTGTTTTTACGGGTGTTTGAGCCGTATTCGACTCACAAAAGAAACGATTTGGAAGCCAACCGCCGAGACACGTCCCCGCCCTGCGATCGGCTGGCAGCCGGGTGGTAAACAATCATTAAGATTAACGATTTATGACGGGAATAATCATTTTGGACGGGGACGCCTGCGAAACGGGCGAGGCTTGACACGTGGCCACAGGTCGATTGACCGGATCGGATGAAAGCGTGGCACGTGCGCTGCGGCCGTGGGTGCATGCGAGTGTTGCCGACGATGAAGTGCTCGCGACACGCCACGGCGCCCTGATCCAGTCGCACGTGTCCGGCAGCTTCATCGCGGCGCTGATTTTCGCGGGTTATTTCATTTTCGTGGGTCCACACCCCCTGGCGGCTGTCGCAGCGGTCGTTTTCGTCGTCGTTCCGCTCGCTATTGCCGTCCTGCTGTCGCGAACCGGGCGTCTGGACGTGGCGCACCTGCTGTCGTCGGCGCAGCTCACGAGCTTGATCGTCTTGGCGGCGATCTTGTCGGGGGGGAGTTCTTCCTTCGCCGTGGCTTGGCTCGCGCTCGTGCCTCACGAAGCCGCGCTGTCGGGGCGGGCGCGCATTACTGCCGCCGGCGCGGTGCTGGCCCTCGCAGCGTTGATCGGCATCGAGATCGCGACGGTTTCGGCGCTGTTGCCGGCCACCGCGCTCACAGCTGCCGCTATGGGGCACTTCGCTCTCGTGGCGCAGATCGGCGCGGTCGTCTACGCGGGGGTTGTGGCTGCGGGCGTCGTGCGCATCCAACGCAGCGCGCAACGCGAGCTCGAGGCCAGCCGCGAGCGCTACCGTCTCATCGCCGAGAACGCCAACGATTTGATCACGCGCCACGACGTGAACGGTCGCGTCACGTTTGCGTCGCTCGCCAGCACGCCCATCTTGGGTGTGGAGGCGCGCCGCCTCATCGAGACCGGATTTGCCGCTGTGCTGGCTCCGTCCGATCGCGAACGCTACCGGGCCTCGTTGCGGCGGTGCTTCGAGACGGGGCGAGCGGTCAGTGAGGAATACCTGATCGAGAAATTCAACGTCGGCACGAAAAATCCGGACCGGGTCTGGGTAGAAATGCGCTGCCAGTCGGTGCGAGCGGATATCGGGACAGGCGTCGGGTCGATCGTGGCCGTCACGCGCGACGTCACAGTGCGCAAGGCGGAAGCCATTGACCTCGCCCGCGCCCGTGATGACGCGCAGGTGGCGAGCCGGGCGAAAACCGCGTTCCTCGCGACGATCAGCCACGAGCTGCGCACGCCGCTGAATTCCATCATCGGATTTTCACAGCTTCTCCAGCGGGCCCTGCAACGCGAGAACCGTGTCGACGCGCTAGCCGATCACTGCCAGGTCATTCGCGAGAGCGGCGAACATCTGTTCAGCCTCGTGCAGGACTTGCTCGATGTCACCAAAATCGAGTCGGGAAAATTCCCGATCGAGCCCGAAGCGTTCGCCATCGACGAGTTGGCGCGCATCGCGGTGGATGCATTAGGCACAATGGCCCAGTCCAAACAGATCACGCTGCATCTCGAGATCGAGCCGCAGTTGCCCAATCTTCTCGCCGACCGTCGAGCGACGCGGCAAATTCTCACCAATCTGGTATCGAATGCCGTGAAATTCACACCGGATGGCGGACAGGTGACACTCGGGGCCCGCCGCCTCGCCGACCGCATCGAAATAGCGGTGACGGACACCGGCATCGGCGTTGCGCCCGAACACATCGAACGGATTGGGCAGCCGTTCTATCAAGTAGAAACAGGCTATGCGCGCCGGTCGGACGGCGCAGGGCTCGGCCTGTCGATTGTCCGGGGGCTCGTCGAGCTGCACGCAGGGACACTCGTCATCCAGAGTGAACCGAACAAAGGTTCGCGGTTCAGCGTCACGCTGCCGGTCGATCCGGACGTCGATCACGGTGCGGCGGCTCGCCCGATGGCGTCAAACCCGACGACGCCGCCCCTCCACGTCGTCGACCTCGCCGACATGCATCGCGAGCGGATGAAACGTCTCGAAGCATCCCTCGAAGCAGGCAAACCGATCGCCGCCGCGAAATGAGGGCGAGGGGCGTGAGGAGTGTTTCGTGACGCGACGACCCGTGTCGACCCAGTGAGTCAGTGAGGATCGCAGACCATGACGATGACACCGACACAGGCACGATCGGCATTCGGTGTTTTTCTGGTGATTGCGGCTGTGATCGCGACCAACATCCTCTACCTGCAGGACAGTAGCGGCGTGCATATGGCGCGCACCACCCCTGATCGCGCCGTTGCGCCGTCACAAAGCGAGCGACAGAGACGCCTGGCGCTGGCGCCGGGCGAGGGCGCGATACTCCGACCCACCGAGAAACGCGCCACGCCATCTACCGCCGCAGTCACGCCCGTGGCCCCGCCTTCGGGCACGGCCACACCGGCTCAAATCGAGCGGATTGGACGTTTTGCGCCACCGACCGCGCGCATATCCGTCATGAGAATTCCCCAATCCGAAGCCGAGGCAAAGGCCAGCGAAGTCATCCGAGGCGTCCAGCAGGCGCTGACGGATCGGGGCTATGAGCCCGGCGTGGCCGATGGCGTCGTCGGGTTGGCGACACGAGCCGCCATCATGGCCTACGAGCACGACCACGCGCTGCCGGTCACAGCGGAGCCTACGGAGCAGTTGCTCGCCCATATCAAGAAAGGGGCAGGGCCGCAGCCGGCGTCACGGGGCGCGAAAGCGGGCCGCACGCCGGAGGCCCAACAGGTCGTTCGTTCGGTCCAGCATTCGTTGGCGATGCTGGGCTATTTTGCGGGGCCGATCGATGGCGTGCTGGGGGATGACTCGGTGAAAGCCATCCGCGAGTACGAGGTGGATAGTGGCCTCGTGCCGACGGGACGCGTCTCTGCGATCCTCCTGCAGAAAATTGCGCGCACGACGAATGCATCCAGCATGCGCGCGCCGAACTGAGGTCAGCGGGCCTCGCCGACGAACCCCCGCTGGAGTTCAGCGAGCCGACCCAGTGTGGCCGCCGAGAGCGGTCCTTTTTCTGCCGCCGTGACGGCGGCTTCGAGCTGTTCCTGGTTGGCGAGGCCGACGAGCGTCGTGGACAGCGACGGCTCGGTGATGGCGAACCGCACCGCGAGTTCGGGCAGGCTCGCCACATGGCCTTCGCGGATCAGCGGCTCGAACCGCCGGGCGCGATCGACGTCTCGCTTGAAGTCGGCGCCCGATCCGATCGGCTCGACGACCTGCACATTGAGCGGGTGGCGTGCTTCCGTGCCGCTGAGAGCGCCGCCCGCCAGCACGCGAATGCCGATCGTGCCCATGCCGGCTTTCACGGCGCGCTGCATCAGCCCGTCGTAGTCTTGGGCTGGATAGTCGCGCGACGGCAGCGCCGAACCCGCGCTCGGATTGAGGGCGTTGTAGCAAATCTGCGCCGTGGCGAAGGCGCCGCTCTCGACAACCCGGGTGAGTGCGGGCGTATCGCCCAGAGCCGTGATGCCGAAGTGGCGGATCTTGCCGGCTTTCTGGAGGCGCTGGAACGTCGGGACGACTTCGGAGAGGAACGCGTCCGCGGCCAGGGCGTCGTCGTGCGTCGTGTCGGCGGCGCGATTGTGCAACTGGTAGAGGTCGACGCTGTCCATACCCAACCGTTTCAAGCTCGCGTCCAGCGCCGCAGGGAGGGCCTTGGCGATGTCGGCGTATTCGTGTTCTTGTAGCCGAACCTTGGTGCCGACCCGGATGGCAGGATTTTTCAGTTTGCGCAGAATGCGGCCGAGGTTTTCCTCCGACGTGCCGTTGCCATATTGTGCGGCCGTGTCGAAGTAAGTGATGCCGTGATCGAGCGCATAGGATACGGCCCTGTCCTGGTCGACCTGATCGCCTTTCGTCATGAGGCCCCCCACGGCCCCGCAACCAAACGAGAGGACGGAGAATTCGAGGCCAGTTCGGCCGAGCCGTCGTTGCAACATTACAGTCCCTCGGGTTGGCGCGCCAGCAGCGCGGGGGCGGGAGCCCAACTATAGCGGAGCAGCTCCCCTCACCCAATGGGTTGCGGGCGTCATTTCAGGGCGATCCGTCAAATCAGCGCGTAGAACCGCAACCGTTCATTCTCGAACCCTGCAAGCGGATGCACACCCAGGTCGCTCATGGGGATGTCGCCCCCCAGGTGATCGCGGGCCGCCTCGCTCACCATGACGTCGCAGCCCAGACTTCCCGCAAGCTTCTCCATGCGAAAGACGAGCGATACGTCGCGGCCCGACAGGCTGTCCTCTCCCACGGAACCTCCCCCGCCCACCGTCACGACGCCATAATGCAGCGCCAAGCGAAATGGCGGGTCCTGCCTCTGGTGTTGCATGGCGCGAAATTGCTCCAGCGCCGCGCCCAGGTCCGGCATGCGGTCGCGACTGGCGTACCAGTAGGCGAGGAAACCATCGCCCAGGTACTTGTTGATCACGCCGTCTTTCTGCTCGATGATTTCCTTGCAGGCCGCCATCCAGCGCCCGACCATCACCGCCATGTCGGTCATAGGCAAGCGGGCCGCCAACGCCGTCGATCCCTTGATGTCGGCCACGAGCAGCCAACAGGGAATTGCCCGAATATCGATAACCGTTTGCGCGCTCGAGACGCTTCCCGATGCGCGGCGTTTGGGGGGCGCGCTGCTTTGGCCGAATGTGAAGGTCGCATCGCCGAGCGTCAGCGTGTCGCCCTTCGCCAACCGTGTCGCCAAAGCGATCCGACGGCCATTGATGTAGGTGCCGTTGCCGCTACCCAGGTCGATGACCCAATACTCGGCGTCGTCCTGCCGGTGGATCAGCGCATGCCGCCGGGACACCTTGCCATTGTCGACCACGACGTCATTGCCGGTCGCGCGACCGAGCGCGCACGTCGCGGCCATCGGCCAACGACGCCCGCTTCCGTCCTCGAGCCAGGCGGAGGCCTCGGTCATGGACACTACCCTCGAATAGCGTTCGCCCCGACATGCCGTGCCGCTGCAACCGGCACGCCTCGGATATCGGGGCCAGCATCCTGCGACCCTCACGTATCGGGAGAGCGTGCCACGTATACCGCGACGGTTTGATCGGTGTCGACAAATTCGCACGTTTCCGGGACTGGACATTTTTCCGCCAGGGCTTCATCTGTGTGGAATGAATAGAGAAAATCCCGACGTCACACAGCTTGGTAAGGCGGTGGACTTGCCGACGAGCCCCGAGAGCGCTCTGCTCGAGCGGGTCGCCAACCCGCACCCCGATACGGTTTATCTGGCCCGGTTTACGGCGCCCGAGTTCACGTCCCTGTGCCCCGTGACCGGTCAGCCGGATTTTGCTCATATCGTCATCGACTATGTCCCGCAGGGGTGGCTCGTCGAGTCGAAGTCGTTGAAGCTCTATTTGGCGGCGTTTCGTAACCACGGAGCCTTCCACGAGGATTGCACGGTCGGCATTGGCAAGCGGATCGCGGACCTGATTCAACCGCATTTCCTCCGCATCGGCGGATACTGGTATCCACGCGGCGGCATTCCGATCGATGTGTTTTGGCAATTCGGAACGTGCCCGCAAGGCGTGTGGCTTCCGGACCAGGGGGTCGCTCCCTATCGCGGTCGGGGATGAGATTCGGGGTCGTCAAAAAGCCACGACTCAGCGATTATCCTGGGTGCGGATACGCCGTTCCGAGGAGATGACCATGAAGCTGACACGACTGCTTTCGAGTAGTTTGGTAACGCTGGTTTTGGGTGTTGGTGGAGCGATTGCATCTCCGCTTTCGAACCCATTGGCCGCTCTGGATTTGCCGAGCCTGGCCGAGACAGCCCAAGGCCATCGGTATCACCGGGCCTGTAGCTGGCGTCATGGTGGCTGGTACTGGATCGACAAGCATGGTTACCGCCATGCGTGCCGGCCCCATCATCCAGGTCACGGTTGGAGATGGCACCACGACGGCCATCGTCACGGCTGGTATCACCCGCACAAGAGGACGTGGCACCACAAGCATTGGTGAGCTGATGCCGCCAACAGCGACTTGGCAGGCCGGGCGGTAACGCCTGGCCTTTTTCGTGTGCGTTAGGACGTCGTGAAATTCAGCGCGAAGGCCGCGCGCCCGCCTCGGCCAATGGAAAGATCATGCACGTGGTCGTGCCGAGCGCGAGCACGGTTCCCTTGCCATCGACCAGCCGTCCTTCGGCGGTGGCGATCCGCCGTCCGCGCGAGGTGACCCGACCCTCGGCCCGCACCGGCCCCGTCGTTTCGGTCACGGCCTTGACGTAGTTCACTTTGATTTCGAGCGTGGTGTAAGCCTCGCCCTGCTCGAGTGTGGTGTGGACGGCGCAACCCATGCACGAGTCGAGCAGCGTCGCCGTCCAGCCGCCGTGCACGGTCCCGATCGGATTGTAATGCCGACGGCGGGGTTGGCCCGTGAACACGACCAAACCAAACTCTACTTCTGTCAGGCGGAAATCTAGTACGCCGCTGATGGGCGGCGCGGGCACATGCCCTTCGCGCATAGCTTGGAGCAAATCGAGACCGGAGCGTGAGACGATCTCCGACAGGGGAAGCAGGCCGGTTCCCGCCGGCAGGCCGGTATCGCCATCCGTTTCCAAAGGCATTGGTCAATCCCTCAGCAGGTCTGGCGGGACGGCCTCGTCGCGCAGCATGGCGATGGCTTCGTCGAGGCCCATGACCGTTTGCTCCTGGCTGCCCAGGCGGCGGACGGACACCTTGCGCTCCTCGGCTTCGCGCCGGCCGACGACGAGCATTGCCGAGACCTTCGCCATGGAATGCTCGCGCACTTTGAAGTTGATCTTCTCGTTACGCAGGTCGGTCTCGACGCGAAGGCCCGCACGCCGCGCGGCCTTGGCGACTTCGCCGGCGTAGTCGTCGGCCTCCGACACGATGGTGGCGATCACGGCCTGCGTCGGCGCCATCCAGAACGGTAGATGCCCCGCCGTGCTCTCGATCAGGATGCCGAGAAAACGCTCGAGCGACCCGCAGATGGCGCGATGGATCATCACCGGTTGCTTCTTTTCGCCTTCCGCGTCGATGTAGAAAGCACCGAAACGGGCCGGCAGGTTGAAATCCACCTGCGTCGTGCCGCATTGCCAATCACGACCGATGGCGTCTTTGAGCGTGTATTCGAACTTGGGCCCGTAGAACGTGCCTTCGCCCTCGTTGATGCCGGTTTTGATCCGACCACCGGAGTCGGCGGCCATCCGCACCAGAACCCGGCGCAGAATATCTTCGGCGTGATCCCACATCGCGTCTGTGCCGACCCGCTTTTCGGGTCGGGTGGCGAGTTTGACCACGACCTCTTCGAAGCCGAAGTCGCGATAGACCGACATCATCAGCTCGTTGATCTTCAGGCACTCCGCCTCGAGTTGATCCTCGGTGCAGAAGACGTGCGCGTCGTCTTGTGTGAACCCGCGCACGCGCATCAGGCCATGCAAGGCGCCCGAGGCTTCGTAGCGGTGCACGCAGCCGAATTCGGCCAATCGCAGCGGCAGGTCGCGATAACTCTTGAGCCCGTACTTGTAAATCTGCACGTGACCAGGGCAGTTCATGGGCTTGAGGGCGAAGACCTTCTGATCGCGGGCCTCGTCGAGAGGATTTTCGAAGGCGGTTGCGGATTTCACCGCGAACATGTTGTCGGCGTACCAGCCCCAGTGACCAGACGTCTCCCAGAGCGACTTGTCGAGAAGCTGGGGCCCCTGCACTTCCTGGTAATCGCCCGCGAGCCGCCGGCGCATGTAAGAGATCAACTGCTGGAACGTGGTCCAGCCCTTCGCGTGCCAGAAGACGACGCCGGGCCCTTCCTCCTGGAAGTGGAAGAGATCCATCTCGCAGCCGAGCTTGCGGTGGTCGCGTTTCTCCGCTTCCTCGCGCTGTTTGAGGTAGGCGGCGAGCTCCTTGTCGTCGGCAAAGGCGATGCCGTAGAGCCGCTGGAGCTGCTGGCCCTGGGCGTCGCCGCGCCAATAGCTGCCTGAGAATCGATCGATCTTGAACGCCTTGCCGATATGACCCGTGGAGGTCATGTGCGGACCACGGCACAGGTCCAGCCACGCGCCCTGCGTGTAGATTTTGACGTCCTCGCCAGCCGGGATCGCGTCGACGAGTTCGACTTTGTAGGTTTCGCCCACGCTCGCGAAATGCGCTTTGGCCTTGTCGCGAGACCACACCTGCTTGGTGAAAGGGGCGTTGCGGGCAATGATCTCGTGCATGCGTTTTTCGATGACCGGCAGGTCTTCGGGCGTGAACGGCTCCTTCTTGTCGAAATCGTAGAAGAAGCCATTCTCGATGACGGGGCCAATCGTCACCTGCGTGCTGGGCCACAAATCCTGCACCGCTTCGGCAAGCACGTGGGCGCAATCGTGGCGGATCAGCTCCAGAGCTTCGGGGTCGGTGCGGGAGACGAATTTGACGGCGGCATCCTGCTCGATGGGCTCGGATGCATCCGTCAGTGCGCCGTCGAGCAGCATCGCGACCGTGCGCTTGGCGAGCGAGGGTGCAATCGATTTTGCCACGTCTATTCCGGTCGTGCCCCTCGGGACGCTGCGTTTGGCGCCGTCGGGAAAAGTCAAGATCACGTCTGTCATCGTCGTCTCTCCATCCAATCGCTGCCTACCACGCAGGTAAATGGGCGTCGCCAGGGTGCGGCGCAGCAAGTGGCTTTTGCCTGCGCCCGCGCCCGACTGTCAAGACGGCGCTGTTCGCAAGAAGAGCCGGCGTTAGGCGAAGTGACGGCGGGCCATCGGGTGGCGTGTTTCGTGTTCGAGGGGTGAGGCGTGCGCTGGGTCACGTCGATTGGTGCGCGACCCGCGAGGCGCTCCCCCGCGCTCCATCCACGGCCTGCAACATCACGCCCGTCAAAATCAGCGCGCCGCCCGCGATCACGGCCAGGGTCGTCGTCTCGTTGAAGAAGAGCCAGGCCCAGACGGGCGCGGCGACCGTTTCGGTTTGGGCGAGCATCATCAGCGTGGCGGCGGGCACGACGCCGGAGCCCCGTGAAAAGAGAACGAGACCCAGCGACAGCACCAGCGCCCCATGCATGAAGGCGAGCGCCATGGCCTTGGGCTCCGAGATGAGCGGGGTCCCGCGCCACAAGAGAACACCGAGGCTGACGAGAAATGTGAGAGCACCGCACGCGACCAGAAGGGGATCGATATCTTGGCGGCGGCTGCCCCGGATCATGAGCGAGTAGAGCGCAAACGTGAACGCGCCGAGCAGCGCCAGGATGCGCCCGGTCCATGCGGCTGCACTTGCGGTGGCGTCGGTGCTCGTCAGCTCGCTCATGAGGAGTACGCCGCCAAGCGCCATGACGATGGCTAAGCCCCCCAGGAGGCCAATCCGCTCGCCCAGTATGGGTCGCGCAATGACGGCGGTCATGAGGGGGGCCAGTGAAAATAGAAGAAACACCTCGGCCACTGTCGTCGTCTGAACGGCGCTGACAAAGCCCACTTGGCTGATCACCATGGCGACGGCAGCGATCCAAGCGTAGCCGCCCATGCTGCAGATTTGTGTGAGGAGCGCTGGCCCATGCCGCCACAGGCCAACGATGGCGAGCACGCCGCCGAAGCCGACGCCGCGCCACATCAAATAACTCCAGGCATCGAGGCTCGCCGCGCCACGAATGCACAACACACCGAGACTCAAGATGAGACCCGACAGGATCACGAGGGCGCAGCCCGCCCCATAGGAGCGGGCGTTAAATCGGGATGGTGTCATGTCAGATCGATCTCTGGTCGACGACGGCGGCAACCGGGTGCTCAGAACGGCCGGTCGATCATGTATTTCCGGTTGGTGGGGGGAATAGTATCCGGCTTCAACTGGCCACCGGCAAGCAGCGTGTTCCAGAACGTGTAGTCGGCCTGATGCACGATCATGCATTCGAGACTGCGCACCAGCAGCTCGCCCTCGCCCGAGTGCGCCATGGCGATATGCGCAATTTCCTCGGGCAGACCCACCGTCAGGCAGACGTGCGCCCCGAAAGCTGGGTGGCGGATGGATGGCCGGCCGTACTGCTTCTGCGACGCCTTCCAGCGTTGGCGGTTGACCGGATCGAATTCCCACGCCTTGCCGACATCGTGCAGCAACCCACCCGCGATGATGATATCCATGTCGATGGCGAGTTCGGGGTAGGCTGAGCCCATTTCCCGCGCGATTCCGATCGCCAATCGCGTGACGCCGCGCAGGTGGTCGGTCTGATCGCCGCGCTTGGCCTCATTGACGTCGGGGTTGCCGGCCGGCGCGATCTCGCGGATTGAATTGAAACTCGAGTGGGCCAGAGCATAGGCCCAGGCTTCGGCGACCTTCGCCTGCAAGTCCACATCGCCAATTTGCGCGATTTCCGGCAGCTCCTCGCGAACCTGACGCCGCAACGCATCGTCGATGGCGCGCGGCTTTACGGTATGCGCCGAGGGAGTTGATTTTTTCGCCATGGGGTCGTCTCCGCGCTGCGAGTGGTCGAGGCTCGCGCGAAGGTAGAGGCGCATGGCCCGCGGTGCAATG
Source organism: Hyphomicrobiales bacterium (assembly GCA_031419415.1). Taxonomy (GTDB): domain Bacteria; phylum Pseudomonadota; class Alphaproteobacteria; order Rhizobiales; family Hyphomicrobiaceae. Next base: position 12,663 of record JANOKV010000123.1, read on the forward strand.
AGCGCAGAACCGACAACCCTTGTCTTGCCCGATTGCACCTCATGCCGGGTCCGTGCAATCTCGGGCGAAAGATCAGGAGAACTTCCAATGACCCAACCCCATGGCCCCCTACAGGGCGTCAAAGTCGTCGCCTGCTCGACGGCGCAGGCCGGCACGGTGCCTTATATGCTGATGGCCGATCTGGGCGCGGAGGTGATCAAGATCGAACCGCCTGGCGTCGGTGACAACTCGCGCACGATGTCGATTTTGCCCGGCTTGCCGAGTAGCTTTTTCGAGACGAACAATCGTGGCGTCAAGAGCGTTACGCTCAATCTCAAGTCGCCCGAGGGCCGCGCGATCTTGAAGAAGTTGGTCGCGCAGGCGGACATTTTTGGCCAGAACTATCGTCCCGGCGCGGCCGAGAAGAACGGCTTTGGCTACGAAGAGCTGAAAGCGGTCAACCCGAAGCTCGTCTACATCTCGATCTCGGGGTATGGACCCAATGGGCCGCACGCGGACCTGCCCGGCACCGACTCCATGGCGCAGGCGCTCGGCGGCATCGCGCAAGCCTACGCCTCGCCGGGGCATCCCATGAAGACCGGCATCGCCTCCGTCGCCGACGAAACGTGCGCCATTCTCGCGTTTGGCGGAGCGCTGGCCGCACTGACACACGCGCGCACGACGGGTGTCGGCCAAAAAGTCGAGTTGTCGTTGCTGGGGGGCATCATTCGCCTTCTCGGGTGGACGTTTCAGACGACCATGTGGCGCGGCACCGATCCAGTGACCGGCCAAGCCCGCGTCGCCGGCACCAAGGAGCGGCCGGCCATGTCGGCGAGCTTCAATGATCGCGACGCCAAACCGTTCGTATTCCAGCTCGCCCGCGATCAGTGGAAAGAGGCGATGATTTCGCTCGGCTTTTACGATGACGTGACGGCTGCGGGATTCGGGCATCTCGGCGTCGCCATGGAATCGGACGTCAAGCGCGAGGAATTGCTGGCGTTGCTCGGTCGCCTGTTCGCGACGGGGACCCGCGATGACTGGGTCGGCAGACTGCGTGCCGGCGACATCGTGTCGGCGCCGATCAACACCATGCTGGAAGCCGCCGTCGATCCCGATGTGGTGGCCAACGGCTACGTCACCGAGGTCGATTATCCCGAGCACGGCAAGCGGCTCAAAGTGCACGGCTCGCCATGGCAGTTCTCGCAGACGCCGGCCAAAATCGGTGTGGCACCGGGATTGGGCGCCCACAACGACGAGCTTTTGGCGCGGGTCGGTTACAGCAAGTCGGAGATCGCCGATTTCCGCGAGCGAAAGGTGATTTGAGGCCCGTTGGGCGAGCCCCGATTCGGTGCAATGCTTAAAATTGCAGGTTCGGATTTTACGCTCTTTCCGCCAATGTGCGATAGATGGAGGCCCTCGAGGAAAAGGGAGAACTCCATGAAACACGCCTTTATGACTGCATTCATTACCGGTACGCTGCTGGCGGCGAGCGGCGCCATGGCCGCCACCCCCGACGACGTGAAGTGGGTCAATCGCTGCGTTTCCGACAACAAGGACGAAGGCGCTTCCCGCGAGGTCGTTCTGGTTTACTGCACATGCATGAACAACAAGATGGACAGCACCGAGACCCGCTCCATTACGCAGTGGGAAAAAAGCCACGAGGCGGAGCGCAAAGCGTGCGATCGCGAGGCCGGCTGGAGGTGAGGGAGGCAGTGACGCCGTCCATTCGATAATGGCGGTGGCTCGTGTGTGTGGCGCAGCGGAGCCCTCCAATGTGTCGCCGCCGCGCAACACACACTGGCCACCGCTGTTCCTTGCACCGACCTTGGAGTTGGTGCACCGTCGCCCCTGGAGCATTTCGAGATTCGGGGGAATCTACATGCGCATGAGATATTCGATTTTTGCGGCGCTCGTGGCGACCAGCGTCGGGCTCTATGCAACCGATACGCGCGCCAATGCGCCATGCCCAAATCCCAACGCGCTGGGCGTTGCTCGCACCGTCGCGATCGACACCACGGGGGGGCCCGGTTTCGGGCTGTCGCAATATGCGATGCACGACTTCCTGGCGATGAAGGAAGTGGTCCTGACGTTCGACGACGGTCCCTGGCCCGGCACGACGCGCGCGGTGCTCGAGGCCCTGACGAAGCATTGCACGAAGGCGACGTTCTTCCCGATCGGGAAACATGCGCTTTGGCACCCCTCCATTCTCAAAGAGGTCGCCGAGGCGGGACACACGGTGGGCAGCCACACGTGGTCTCATGCCATCTTGGGTAAAGTGAAGAACGACAAAGCGATCGAAGAAATCGAGAAAGGCTTCAGCGCGATCAAGATTGCACTGGGGGCCGCGCCGGCGCCGTTCTTTCGGTTCCCCGCGCTCAATGATCCTCCGGACGCGCGCGCCTATCTCGCCACGCGCAATATCGCGATCCTCTCGCACGACCTGGACAGCTTCGACTTCAAGATGCGCAAGCCGGAGGACGTGATCAAATCGGTGATGACGAAGCTCGAGAAAAAGGGCAAAGGCATTATCTTGCTGCACGACTTCCAACAGTCGACGGCGAAGGCCGCAAACGACCTGCTCGGCGAACTCCACGCCAAGGGCTACAAGGTCGTGCACATGCGCGCCAAAACGCCGATCGCGACGCTCGCCCAATTCGACGAAGCCGCCAAAGCAGAGGTCAAAGGCGGCGAAGTCGGCCAAGGCCGCCCCACCTCGATGGTCGTCCAGACCGTCGACGATAATGCAGCAGCCAAACCGGCCCTCGTTCCGGTCACGGGGCCGATGAAGAAGTAAAAGGGTGGCGGGGGTGGAGTGCAGGTCACCGCTGGTCACAGGCTGCGGAGCCAGTCGCGAGCGTCGTTGAAACGCGACACCCCCCTCACCGCTGCTTCACCGCCCCACTCGCCACTAACGTTTCAATCCGCCCCGCATCCACACCCCAATCGGCCAAGACCTCGCGGCTGTGTTGGCCTGCGTGGGCGGGGCCGCGAGCAATGCTGCTGGGGGTGCGGGTGAAGCGGGGAGCGGGGCCGGGTTGGGCCACGCCGTCAACGGTGACGAAGGTGCCGCGCGCGACGTTCTGGGGATGGCCCATGGACTCGCTCATGCTGAGGACCGGGGCATAGCAGATTTCCTTCTGCTCCATCAATTCGGTCCACTGCGCGCGGGTCTTGGTCTTGAAGATTGCGGCGAGCTTCGCGCGCATCGCGGGCCATTGCGTGCGGTCGGTCTGTGCGGGAAGCTTGGCGTCGCCCAGCCCCACGGTGGCGAGCATCTCCTTGTAGAATTGTGGTTCGTTGGAACCGATGCAAATGTGGTGGCCGTCGCTCGTCTCATAGACGTTGTAGTGATGGCAGCCGCCGTCGAGACGGTTGGACTCGCGCTCCTCGATCCACGCGCC
>JANOKV010000124.1:0-2901 GCA_031419415.1 Hyphomicrobiales bacterium
TGCGCCCTCACGTTTCGTCCGAGCGGTCCTGGCCGCAAAGTCGCGCCTGGGACGGCAGCCCTGTGGACGCGCACTCTCGACGTCATCTTTTTGTTCGCCTATAGAAATCCCGCTCGAAGCTGCCGCTGCGCGTTCGTGGAAGGTTAACTGATGGCCGACAAGACGCTCGATACCAAAGGGCTGAGCTGCCCCTTACCCATTCTCAAGGTCAAGAAGGCCATCGGCGAGATGCCGGCCGGCGGAACGCTCGAAGTTTGGGCGACCGATCCGGGCGCCGTCGGCGACATCCAAGCGTTCTGTCGCGTGGGCAAGCACACGCTGCTCGAGCACGGCGAAGCCGCAGGCGTTTACCGCTTCGTGATCGAGCGTGCGGCCTGAGCGATCGATCCCTCCTCATCGACTGCGAAATCAGGTCGCAGCGGTAGCGTTGCCCCCCGGGCCGTCGTATATCCATCGCATGAGCGACACCCCCGACATTCTGGCGAAGATCACGCGCTACAAGCGCGAAGAGATCGCACGCGCCAAAGCCGAACGGCCGCTGGCCGCCATCGAGGAAGCCGCGCGCCGCGCGCCGGCCGTGCGGCCGTTCGCCAAGGCGCTGGAAGCGCGGATGCAGAATGGCTTCGCGCTGATCGCCGAAATCAAGAAGGCGAGCCCGTCGAAAGGCCTCATCCGCGCCGATTTCGATCCGCCATCGCTGGCCCGCTCCTACGAGGAGGGTGGCGCGGTATGCTTGTCGGTGCTGACCGACACGCCGTCCTTTCAGGGCGCCCCGGAATTTCTCACCAAGGCGCGTGCGGCGACCCGGCTGCCGGGGCTGCGCAAAGACTTCATGCTCGACACCTATCAGGTGGCCGAAGCCCGTGCCTGGGGAGCGGACTGCATCCTCATCATCATGGCCCAGATCGACGACGAAACGGCGCTGTCGCTCGCAGGCGCGGCGCGCACCTACGGGATGGACGCCATCGTCGAAGTCCATGACGAGGCCGAACTGGACCGCGCTTTGCGCCTGCCGTGCCGCATGATCGGCATCAACAATCGCGACCTGCGCACGTTCGCGACGGATCTAGCCACCACCGAGCGCTTGACGCCGCGCGTGCCGGCCGACCGCATCGTCATTGCCGAGAGCGGAATCTCGACGCACGCCGACCTCGAGCGTCTGGCCGGCGTCGGTGTGCGATCGTTCCTCGTCGGTGAAAGTTTGATGCGCGAAAGCGATGTCGCGGCTGCGACGCGCAAGCTTCTCGGAGGACGCCAGGAATGAGCGGTCTCACCCATTTGAACGAGCGGGGCGAAGCCCGCATGGTCGACGTTTCGGAGAAAGCCGCAACCAGCCGCACCGCCGTCGCCGAGGGCTTCATCGCCATGGCGGCGGAAACATTGGCGCTGATCGAGCGCGGTGACGCCAAAAAAGGCGACGCGCTCGCCACGGCGCGTCTGGCTGGCATCATGGCCGCCAAGCGCACGCACGAGCTGATCCCGCTCTGTCATCCCCTGTTGCTGACCAAGGTGACCGTCGATCTCGAGCCCACCGCCGATCCGGCGGGTGTGAAGATCACGGCGGAGGTCAAGGTCAACGGCCAAACCGGCGTCGAAATGGAAGCGCTGACGGCTGTTTCCGTGGCCTGTCTGACCGTCTACGACATGCTCAAGGCCGTCGACCGGGGCATGACCATCGGTCCGATTCGCCTGCTCGAGAAAACCGGGGGACGGTCGGGCGTCTGGCGCGCCGATAGCGCGGGCGGGAGTTGATCGGATGGCTGCGCCCCTGACCGTCGATGAGGCGCTGGCGCGGGTACTCGGCGGCGTGACGGCCTTTGGCTTGGCCGATTGCGAGACGATCCCGATCGAAACGGCGCTCGGCCGCATCCTGGGTGCGCCGCTCACCACGCGAGACTGGCAGCCTCCCTTCGACGCTTCGGCGATGGACGGCTGGGCTTTGCGCGCGGCCGATGTGGCGACGCTTCCGGCGAGACTTTCAATCATCGGTGAATCGGCCGCGGGGCATCCGTTCGCCGGCTCCCTCGCTGCGGGTCAGGCCATCCGCATCTTCACGGGCGCGCCCGTCCCGCCCGGCGCCGATGCCATCGTCATCCAGGAGAACACCCGTCGTGACGGCGACCACGTCGTCGTGGCCGAGGGCCAGATCGACCCGGATTATATCCGGACGCGGGGCATGGACTACGGCCCCGGCACGCACATCGCTGCGCCTGGAGACCGCTTGACGCCACGGCTGATCACGCTGGCGGCCGCGACCGGCGCCGGCGCGGTGACTGTGCGCCGCAAACCGACAGTGGCCGTGCTCGCCACCGGCGATGAACTGGTCGCACCGGGCACGGCCCAGCTCGGCCCCGGTCAAATTCGCGCATCCAATCACATCGGCATCGCGGCCATGGTCGAAGCGACGGGTGGCGCGCCACGCCTTCTCGGCATCGCCCGCGATACCCGGCAAAGCCTCGACGCGCACATTTCTGCTGCGGCCGAGGCCGACATTCTCGTCACTATCGGCGGCGCGAGCGTCGGCGGTCATGACCTGGTTGCCCCGGCCCTCCAGGCCCGTGGCATGGACCTCGATTTCTGGAAAATCGCGATGCGGCCGGGAAAACCGCTGATGTTTGGGCGTCTCGCCCACCAGCGCGTGGTCGGCGTGCCCGGCAATCCCGTCTCGTCCCTCGTGTGTGCGCGTCTGTTCTTGGTGCCGCTGATTCGCGCCTTCCTCGGGCTCGAACCCGAACCCCACCGCGTGACCCAAGCCCGGGTGGCGACGCCGCTGGCGTCGAATGGCCCGCGCGCCCATTACATGCGCGCGATCACGGGTCGGGACGCCGACGGGCTGACCGTGACACCCGTCGCGTCGCAGGATTCCTCGCTGCTGACGCCCCTCGCCCAGGCCGATTGCCT
>JANOKV010000125.1:0-4062 GCA_031419415.1 Hyphomicrobiales bacterium
CGTGCCCGTCATGATGATGTCGCCAGCGCGCAACTCGAACAGGCTCGAGATGTAGGCGATTTGGCCTGGGATATCCCAGATCATCTGCGCCAGATCACCGGTCTGCTTGCGCACGCCGTTGACGTCGAGCCAGATAGCGCCCTTCGTCGGGTGCCCGATTTTCGAAGCCGGGAACAATGCGGTAGACGGGGCCGAGTGCTCGAACGCCTTTCCCACTTCCCAGGGGCGGCCCAGATCCTTGGCGGCGTTCTGCAGGTCGCGCCGGGTCATGTCGAGGCCGACGCCATAACCCCAGACATGGGACAGCGCATCTTCGGCCTTGATATCGGTCCCGCCCGATTTCAGCGCCACGATCAGCTCGATCTCGAAGTGGACGTTCTTGCTGCCGGAGGGGTAGGGAAATATCCCGTCGGTGCGCAGGTTATTGGGGTTTTTCTGAAAGAAGAACGGCGGCTCTTTGTTCGGGTCGTGCCCCATTTCCTTGGCATGCTCGGCGTAGTTACGGCCGATGCAATAAATGCGATGCACGGGGAAAAGCTCTTTGGAGCCCTCGATCGGAAGTGCCGCCTGGCGCGGGGGGTCGATCACATAAGTCATGCCTGATCCTCATCCTGATGGCGCTCCCTCTAGCAGATCGTAACGCTGCCTGTCCTAGATTTCCTGATGGCCCACAGATGCGCAGGTGCCGGGCTCAAAGGGGCCCGACACCCCGGGCAACTCCGTTCGATCACGCCTTCTTGGGTGGGATGGGCACGATCTCCATCGGCGACGCGTGGTAGCGGAAGCCGTCGCCGGCCTTGGAAATGTGCCCCATACCCGGCCAGGGGAAGTGGTAGGCGATGATCGGAATCTTGTCCTTGGCGAACAGGTCCAACATCTTCACGCGGGTCTGGGCGGACTGCTTGGGGTCCGTGTCATAGGCGAACTCGAGGCGCGGACGCTCGACGAGCAAGATCTGGTGGTGCGTCAGGTCGCCGACGAAGCATGCCTGTTTGCCGTCCGAGTTCAGCATGTAGACCATGTGGCCGACGGTATGGCCTGGCGTCGCGATCGCGGTGACGCCCGGCACGATTTCCTGGCCATCCTTGATGAAGACGAGCCGGTCCTTGTAGGGCAACAGGTTCTTGCGCGCGTGAGCGACGAAATCCTTGTTCTTCTTAGGGTCCTTGTCGTCCGTCCAGAAGTCGTAATCGGCCTGGCTCAGGTAGATCTTGGCGTTCGGGAAGAGCCGCTGATTGGCGGCATTCACCAATCCACCGATGTGATCGATGTGGGCATGCGTGATGGCGATGGCGTCAATCTGGCCCGGCTGGATGCCCGCTTCCGTCATGCTCTTGAGCAAGCGTCCCGTTGTCGGGCCGAACATCTTCTGGGCGCCCATACCGGTATCGAACAGCACCAGGTGCGAGCCGGTATTGACGATCGGGCAATTCTGTTCGAGCACCACGTTGCTGGGCGACAGATAATTGTCCGTCAACAACTTGGAGATTTCGTCCTTCGTCGCCCCGAGGAACGCGCCGGAGGGTTCGCCCAAGGGCAGCGGCCCGTCAGAGACCATCGTCACCTGCATTTTGCCCAGTGGAAACCGGTAGAAATAGGGGGCCTGCGTGGTGAGGGCCGGCGCTTTGGCGTGCACGCCCATCGGCGGCAATCCCATGCTGCTGGCGCCCAGAGCGGCAGCCCCCGCAGTCAGCGCGTGGCGACGTGACATTGCGAATCTCGGCATGACGTTCCTCCCGTTTTCAACGATGCGAGGTGGCGACCAGCGGTCGGCAATCTCGATGACGCCGCCACATTAACCCTGAATTTCGCCTCGTCGACGGCCTTTTTTAGCAACTCTTCCACCGGTGATCTCGAGGATCGTCCGCCCTCGCGGCAACGTGACCGAGCCAGTAATTGCTTTGCCATAATTTCACGCCATATGTTGTCGGCTCGGGTGCGAGCGGCCATGATGTTGGTCGAGTTGGTAAATCCCACATTGACGTCGGGGTGAGAGCGATGACGGTGAGGCGCCCAGCCACGCTCGAACATCCGCGGTCGAAAGCGGCGGTCATGAGCCGGCGCGGCGCGTTGGTGCTGTTGGGCGCAGCCGTCGTGGTCCCGACCTCGCTCTCGCGCGACACGGTCTTGCCTTCCACCTGGAAGCCAAATGCTTTCCCCCTGCCCCCCAGCGACCAGACGGCCGACATCCTGCACGGTGTGCGCATCCCCGATCCGTTTCGCCCGCTGGAAGACGCCAGCCGCGCCGACGTTCGCGCCTGGGTCGCTTTCGAGAACCAACGCGCGCGCGATCTGCTCGAGGCCGACCCGGCGCATGCCGCCGTCACACGCTACATCGACGAGTCGGGGCGCTACCCGCGCACATCGAATCTGCGCCGGATGGGGGGGCGAACCTTTGCCGTCACCTTCGACGGACAAAAACAGCAGAGTTGGCTCGAGGTTCGCTCCTCGGCGCACGAATCCGGCACGCCCGTCATCGATCCCAACATCATGGCGGCCGACGGCAGCATCAGTCTGTCGGCCTATTTTCCCGACCGCGGTGGCACGAAAGTCGCCTACCTCACCACCCAGAACGGCGGCGACGCCCAGCTCCTGCGCATTCGCGATACCCGCACGGGGATCGACCTGCCCGACCTCATCGACGGCTGTCGCTGGACGACGGTCGCTTGGTTGCCCGACGGTCGCAGCTTCTTCTATGCGCGCCCGCCGCGTCCCAGTGATCCGCCCGAATGGGATCGCACCAGCCAACTCCTGTTTCGCCACCACCTTTTCTCGTCGCAGTCGACCGACACCATGGTCTGGCGTCTGGCCGAGCATCGCAATGTGCTCATGACGTTGGCGACGTCGCGGGCGACCGACCAGTTGCACGTCACCGCGCGCATTGGCACCGATGGTCAGAATGGGTTCTGGGCCGGACCGATCAGCGATCCAGCGCGCCTCGCGCAGATCGTGCCGATGGGTCTGGGCAGCTTCCGCCTCATTCACACCGTCGAGAAGACGCACTACGCGATCACCACGTTCGATGCGCCGCGCGGCCGCGTCGTCAAAGTCGATCAGGCCGATCCCCGCCCCCAGGCCTGGGTCACCATTCTCCCGCAAGGGCCGGGCGTCATCGACGGCGCTACGTCGGTGGGCAATCGGATGGTCGTGCGCCGCATCGAGAATTTGGGCCACAAGCTCGAGGTGATCGATTTGGACGGCGGTTCGCGTCTGGCGATCCCCGGCGACGACAACGTGCGCATCGGCTTCGAGATCGGCAACACGACGGATATGGAGGTCAACCTCGATATCGAGGATCGCCGCCGGCCCCGTCGTCGGGATCGCTTGAACGTAGTCACCGGCCAGCGCCACACCGTGCAGATGAGTGCGGCGCCCTACGTCGGTGATCTGATCCTGCGTCGCTTCGATGCCCCGAGCCGGGACGGGACGCGCGTTCCGATCACCCTCATGCACCGCGCCGACATGGTGGCGGATGGCGCCGCGCGCACGTTGCTCGTGGGTTACGGCAGCTACGGCGTGCCGCAGTTGCCGGCCTATTCACACCTGGCCGTAGCATGGGTGCGGATGGGCGGCGTCTATGCCGTCGCCAACATTCGGGGCGGCGGCGAGTTCGGCAACGCGTGGCACGACGACGGCCGGCGCGCCAAGAAACAGAACACGATGGACGACTTCGCGGCCGCCGCCGAATGGCTCGCCGCCAACGGCATTACACGGCCCGATCGGCTCGGCATTTATGGCGCCAGCAGCGGCGGACGGCTGGTGCTCACCTCCCTCATGCAGCGCCCCGATCTCTTCGGCGCGGCCGTCGCCGCCGTTCCCGTCGCCGACATGTTGCGCTTCCACAAGCACACGTTCGGCGTCGCCTGGACCCAGGAATACGGCGACCCCGACAAAGCCGACGACTTTGCGCACCTGCGCGCGCACTCACCATTGCACAACGTCAAGCCCGGGGTGCTCTACCCGCCCCTGCTCATCGTGACCGGCGACAACGATCAGCGCGTCGCCCCCTCGCATGCGTGGAAAATGGCCGCCACCCTGCGACGCGCCAATCCCGACGCCCAA
>JANOKV010000126.1:0-4789 GCA_031419415.1 Hyphomicrobiales bacterium
CCGAAGCGAATGGCGGTTGATTTCAGCCCCATCGTCAAATCATCTTCCTTGTCCTGGTGCGCATAGATCGTGTCGTAGCCGATGGTCCACAGCACGCACCCGGCGTAAAGCAGCACGGCCGGGAATTCGAGGTGTCCGCGCGCGGCCGTCCATCCGACCAGCGCGCCCCACTTGAACGTCAATCCGAGCACCACCTGCGGCCAGTAGGTGAACCGTTTGGCGAACGGATACATGGCGACGAGGCCCAGCGATGCGAATCCCAGGGTGAAGGTCGCGCTATTGAACTGCACCAGCACGACCAGCCCGACGATCGCCAAGCCAACCAGGAAGACTGCGGCCTGTCGCACACTCACCTGCCCCGACGGGATCGGCCGGCTGCGCGTGCGCGCGACCCCCGCATCGAAATCGCGGTCGACGATATCGTTCCAGGTGCAGCCTGCACCGCGCATCACGAACGCGCCCACGAAGAACAGCGCCATGAACCAAAGGTTGGGCAGCCATCGGCCATTGGCATGCTCGGCCAGCACCAGCGACCACCAGCACGGGAACAGCAAGAGCCACGCCCCGATCGGCCGGTCGAAGCGCGCCAGCCGCAGATAGGGACGCGCCGCTACAGGCGCGAGGCGATCGACCCAGTTTCCCGGCAGCGCGTCGGCGACGATCGGGTGGGGCGGCGGCGGAGTGCTGATCATGGCGATACCTGACGATTGGCAACTCACCCCGTTTATGCAGGTATTCGCCGACTTGCCAATTCCGCGCTATGACACGCTCCATGACCGAGGATGACGCCCACGACTTCCGCGCCCAGCGCCTTCATGTCGAACCCGCTCTCGCCGTGGGCCAGCGCGTGCCCCTCGCCCACGAGCAGCAAAACTACCTGCTGAACGTACTGCGCCTGGCGTCAGGCGATAGCGTGCGCGTCTTCAATGGCCGCGATGGCGAGTGGATGACCACGCTGGCGGTGCTCGGCAAACGCAACGCAGCCCTCGAAGTCACCCGCCAGCTCCGCCCGCAATCGAGCGGCCCCGACATCGACTACCTGTTCGCACCCCTGAAGCGATCCCGCCTCGACTACATGGTGCAGAAGGCCACCGAACTGGGCGTCGCCCGCCTCCGCCCCGTGATGACCCATCACACCAACGCCGAACGCATCAATCTCGACCGCATGCGCGCCAATGCGATCGAAGCGGCCGAGCAGTGCGGCATCCTGCGCCTCCCCGAGGTGATGGCCCCTGAGAAGCTCGCAAAGGTGCTCGCGGCCTGGGACCCGGCGCGCCGCCTGATCTTCTGCGACGAAGGCGCACCCATCGCCGATCCCATCGCCGCCCTCTCCGCCGTGCCACCCGGCCCCCTCGCGGTCCTGATCGGCCCCGAAGGCGGCTTTTCCGACGGCGAGCGGGCCACCCTGATCGCAGCTCCTTGGACGACCCGGATCGCGCTGGGCCCTCGCATCATGCGCGCCGACACCGCCGCCGTCGCCGCCCTCGCCCTCGTCAACAGTGTGCTGGGCGATTGGCGTTGAAGCATGACGAGGAAGCTATCGACGGCGCGCCTGGAACGTCGGATCATGCGCCACGACCCGACCCAGGAGCACGCGAGATGAAAATCCGGTTGTCCGAGAATTTCCGCGCCGTCTTTTATGCGCCGTTCTACGCCACGATGGCGCTCGGCTGTTACGCGCGCGAAGGCCTCGACATCACGTTCGTGGACTCGGCCGCGCCCGGTGGTGGCCCCAGCGGACTACTCGACGGCACGGTCGACGTCACCTGGGGCGGACCGATGCGGGTCATGAAATCCCGCGACGAGAACGGCCCCGATTACGTGTGCTTCGCGGAGGTCGTGCGGCGCGACCCGTTCTATCTCGTCGCCAAGCCCGGCGTCGCCTTTACGCTGGCCGATCTGCCGAAGCTGCGCTTTGCCTCGGTTTCCGAGGTGCCTACCCCCTGGCTCTGCCTCCAGCACGATCTGCGGGACCTGGGCATCGATCCGGCCTCCCTGCACCGCATTCCGGATCGCACGATGGGTGAAAATCTTGCGGCTCTGGCCAAGGGCGATCTCGACATCATCCAGGTGTTCGAGCCGTTCGCCGCCATGGCCGTGCGGCAAGGCGTGGGCGCAATCGTGCATGCAGCCAGTGGGCGCGGCGACACGGCCTATACGACGCTGCTCGCCCTGCGCGACGGGGTGGAGAAGAATCGCGCGGCCTTCTCCGCCATGGCGCGTGCGACACGAGCCATGCAGGCGTGGCTGGCCACCCATACCGGCGCGAATTTGGCCGATGTGGTCGCCTCCTACTATCCTAACGTCGCACGCGAAGACCTGGTCGCTGCGCTGACCCGCTACAAGGCCGCCAATTTGTGGGCGACCGATACGCCCCTGTCGCGCAAAGGCTTCGACCGGCTCGCCGTCAGTCTGCAATCGGGTGGTTTCATCCGCCGCATTCCGGCCTATGACAACTGCGTCGCGGACCCCATGCTCGAATAACCCCCTCGCGGCCGACATTGCCGCGCCGAGCAGCGAACCGCTAACATCATCGCCACCTCATCCCCGCCCCACAGGAGACACGACAATGTTGATCAATCTGCCAGGCCGCCGCCTCTATTTCGACCTCGTCGGCCCAGAGAAAGGTCCCGTCGTCTGCTTCACGCACTCCTTGTCGTCGGATGGCGGCATGTGGGCCGAGCAAATGATGCCCCTGCTGTCTGCGGGCTGGCGCGTTCTGCGCCTCGATATGCGCGGCCACGGCGGCAGCGATCCAGTCGCCGGCGACTACACGATGGCCGCGCTCGCGGACGATGTGGCGGTCGGGCTCGATTTTCTCGGCCTCGACAAGGTGCACTACATCGGCCTGTCGATCGGCGGTATGATCGGCCAAGCCTTCGCCATCGCCCATGGCCATCGCCTCCACTCCGCCATTTGGTGCGATACGTCTCCCCAGACCATGCCGGGCGCCGCCGCCGCTTGGGGGCCGCGCATGGACATCGTCAAGAAAGCAGGCTCCCTGGCCTCGCTCGCCGACGGCACGATGGAGCGCTGGTTCACGGACGGCTTCAAGCCGAAGAACCCCGGCCGCTGGAAAGAAATTCACGCCACCATCGCCGGAACCACACCGGCGGGGTATCTGGGTTGCGCAGCCGCGATCATGAACTTCGATTTCGTGCCCAAGCTGCCCTCGGTCAAAACGCCGACGCTGGTCCTGTGCGGCTCCGACGATCAGGGCACGCCACCTTCCGGCAACAGACAGATCGCCGAACTCGTCCCCGGCGGCCGCTACGTCGAAATGCCCGGCGCCCGGCATTTTCCCAACGTCGAATACCCCGACGCCTTCAACCGCATCATGATGGACTGGCTCGCCAGCAAACGGTGAGGCTGGCCGCTTCTGCCCCCTCGAAAAAACGGACCACATACATGCACGACAAAAGCCTGCTGCACTGGGAAGACGTCGAAATCGGTAAACCCAACACCTACGGCGCCTACGAAGTGACGAAGGCGGAAATTTTCGAGTACGCCACCGTCTACGACCCCCAGCCGCATCACATCGACGAGGAGGCCGCGAAGAAATCCCTCGTCGGCGGCTTGTGCGCTTCGGGGTGGCACACGTGCGCCATGTTCATGCGCGTGCTTTATGACGGCGTGCTGAAAAACGCGGCCTCCTTGGGCGCGTCCGGGATCGACGAAGTGCGCTGGATGAAGCCCGTCCGTCCAGGCCACATCCTGTCGGCCAAGTCAGTGTGCACGTCAAAGCGCCTGATGAATTCGCGGCCGGGCGTCGGCATCTGCCAGATGAAGCACGAAATCTACAATCAGCACGGCGAAATGGTCATGACCATGGAGAATGCGCAGTTCCTCGGCGTCCGTGATCCAGACGCCGCCCGCGCGTCCGCTGCGGAGGCCGCGCGATGAGCAATTATTTCGAGGACCTCGACATTGGCCGCCACACGGTGTTGGGCGCCCACATCTTCACGACCGAGGACATCAAGACGTTCGCCGCCAAGTACGATCCGCAGCCCTTCCATATGGACGAAGAAGCGGCCAAAGCATCGCTCATGGGCGCGTTGTGCGCTTCGGGCTGGCACACCGCAGCGCGCTATATCGGCTTCAACATTCGCAACCGGCAAAAGCTCGAAGCCGAAATCCGCGCACGCGGCGAGGAGGTTGCGATTTGGGGGCCGTCGCCCGGATTCCGCGATGTGAAATGGCCGCGTCCCGTTTTCGTCGACGACACCATCACCTACAGCCAGACCATCGCCGACAAAGTCGATCTCAAATCCCGCCCCGAACGCGGCCTCCTCGTCCAACACGGCGAAGGGCACAACCAGAAGGGCGAACTGGTCTATCAAGTGACCGGCCAAATCCTCGTGCCACGCCGCGAAAAATGGACGCCGCCAGTGGGGTAAGTCCTGAAGCGGCCATGCACCCCAAAGGCCATGCCCATCCAGGGCGTTTCAATTCATCCTGCAAGGCCTCGACCAAGGATTGTCATCCCGGTGTTTGTCACCGGGATCCCTCTCTCGGCTGGGCTGCGGAGCCTGCGGACAGCTGGGTCCCGCGGACAAGCCGCGGGATGACACGAGGGGCATGGTCGAGACTTGAATTGCCTTGCGTGCCCATCCCCCTTCCCACCACAATCCCGTAGCGTTCCGAGCCACCGCTGCCCTACACTCGTCTGGGCACATCACCGAGCGGTGGCGCGCCATGCCAAGGGAGCACGCCATGCCGTTGCCAGCAGACACCGATGCCACGACCCCGAAATATCTGCGCGACAAGTATGCGATCGTCGGCGTCGGCG
>JANOKV010000127.1:0-3378 GCA_031419415.1 Hyphomicrobiales bacterium
ATAACTTCCCCAGCGATGCGGTGTGAAGTTGTCCACAAGTCGCCTTGCCTGACGCGACGCGGGCGATACGCACGACCTGCACCAAGTGCATGGCTGCTGCGTAAACGATTCGTTTAGATTTCGCAGCGGCTTGACCGGGAACGGCGGCTTTTGGTGGCCTGCAGCGATGCCCACGCGCCACAGTCGGCTGGACGATGGGGACACGATTCTTGTCCACCGTTCATCCACAGCATCGCCCGACTTATCCCCAGGTTGCTCGCGGCAATTGCTTTCTGTAGTAGGCGAATACGTCATCAACTACCGCATCTAGCGGTTTGTCCACGCCACTCAATCCATCCACCCGAACTCAGGCCCTTCTCAGCGTCGCGCCTTTCACGCATCCGGACGATTGCCGGCAATGTCTTCGAGAATGCCCGCACTCGCCTGTGGATGACCGCAGACCAGAAGCACCCGGCAAGCTCCGCACGCGCCTGCTGGCGACTATGGCTTGCCCGAGAGGCGGCCTGTTGCGATCTTGGCTTAGGACGCAGCAACTCGAGGGGACGACATGGCCAAAGCGTTGGGAAACGTCGTCTCGATCGGCGAGTGCATGGTGGAGTTGGGGCGGGATCCCGACGGCCGCTACACGATGCGGTTCGGAGGCGACACCTTCAATACCGCGATCTACCTGGCTCGGTCCGGCATCGATGTCACCTATGCGACCATGCTCGGCGATGACCCCTACAGCCATCGCATTCTGGATCTCGCGCACGGGGAAGGCATCGGGACCGAATTGATCACGCGCGTACCGGGTCGCAATGCCGGGCTCTATCTCATCGAGACGTCCGACAGCGGCGAACGCACCTTTCATTACTGGCGCGAGCGGTCGCCGGCGCGAGACCTGTTCGACGGAGCCGAGGCGGACCGAGTTGTGCATGCCATGCGCTTGGCGCAGCTCGTCTACCTTTCGGGCGTGACCCTGTCCCTCTACACGCCACTTGCGCGGGACCGGCTCGCCGCCGCGTTGGTCGCGGCCCGCGAAGGCGGTGCGCTGATCGCCATGGACGGAAATTATCGACCGCGCGGTTGGGCCGGCGATGTCGAACGCGCACGCTGTGAGTTCGAGCGTTTCTGGCGGCTGTGCGATATCGCACTGCCAAGCCTCGAGGATGGCGAACTGCTCTGGGGAGACCAGGAGCCCACCTCCCTGGCGCGTCGCCTCCAGGGCTTCGGCGTCGGCGAGATCATCGTCAAAGCCGGAGAATCACCGGCCCTCTGTGCCGGACCGGACGGCCATACGGTGGTTGAGCTGCCTCGCGTTGTTGCGGCCATCGACACCACGGCAGCCGGCGACAGCTTCAATGCGGCCTATATCGCGGCTCGTCTCGGCGGCGCGCCCCCGCGAGACGCCGCATCGGCGGGCCACAGACTCGCAGGTGTCGTCGTCGCCCACCGTGGCGCCATCGCGCCGCGCTCCGCGACGGACGCTATTCTAAACTCGCACCGCTGAACTTTTACCGCGCCTACTCGAGTGGGCGCGCATCCAGGCCGTATTCGGCCGCAGCCGCTACGAGCGCATGCCACACGCTGCCGGCGTAGGAGCGGGGCGCCGCCAGATAAAACACCGCCTGTCCGTCGCCATCGACTGATCGCCACACATGGACAGGCACATGCGCCACGTCCGTCATTGCAACGTGACCGACTGCAAATACCGCCGGATGCAAATCGAGCCCCACGACCTTGCCGAGGCATCGGCGCACGTCTTGGCCAGAGAGGCGCACAATCAGGCGTGAACCGGATTGATCGATGACAGCGGCAATTGCGGCGAGCGCATCCGGCAATGTCCGCGTGATGGCGGAATTCGGGCCGGCCATCACCAGCCATTGCCCCGGTCCGGACCAGACGACGCTGCCCGCCGTGCCGATGGCAATTCGCGCTTCGGCCGGTACGTCACACCCGATCACCCCGCCGATCACACGGCGCACGTCTGCTGCCGCACCGCGCCGCGCCAACACGTGATAGATCAGCACCGGCGCATGTTCCGTGAGCGTCACGCCTGGACCCGAGCGGACCGACAACGTCGTGGCCGAGCCCTGGCCCGCAAGCGCGCCGCGGGAATGCCAGAGATTTTGCGACATCGGTTCAGTCACGCTGGCGCCCTCCGTCTGGATCGTAAAAGACGGGGTTGCAGATCTCGACCTCGACATCGCCGCCGCGCAACCGATCGTAGGCGCACACCCGGTCGCCCCACCGCGCGCGCCCACGGGCTATCAATCCCAAGCCGATCCAAGTCCCGAGCATCGGCGAGAAAGCGACCGAGGTCATGTAACCCTCGTCATCGTCGGGTCTGGGTTGCCGACCGATGGCCACGAAATGCGCCCCGGCCATCAATCGCTTCGTCGGATCGACAGGTCGAAAGCCAGCGATCGCCCACCTATTTGGTCCGACGAGGCCAACCCGTGTTGCAAGCGTCCGGCCGATGAAGTCTTTGCGCGATGACACAATTGCGCCCAATCCCAGATCAGCCGCCGTCGTCGTCCCGTTGATCTCGTTGCCCGCGACATGGCCCTTCTCGATGCGCAGCACGTTCAGCGCCTCGACCCCGTAGGGCGTGATGCCGAACGGTGAGCCAACGATCATCAACTGTCGAACGAGGGCGTCGCCGTAGTGTGCTGGAACAGCAATCTCGAGCGCCCGTTCTCCGGAGTAAGAAATTCGGAAGAGTCGCGCCGGGATGCCGCCGCCGACGGTCGCGGCAAGGAAACTCAGCGGCGGCAAGGATGCCGGAAACTGGCGCCGGAATGGGGGATCGACCAGTCGCTCCATGATCTCCAGCGCGCGCGGGCCAGCCAGCGAAAACTGCGCCCACTGCTCCGACACCGAAGCCAAGCTCACGTCGAGGTCCGGGCGTGTCACTTGGCGGGCGAATTCCAGGTGCTGCATGACCCGGCCGGCGTTGGCCGTCGTCGTCGTCAGCACGAAGTGCTCCGCTCCCAGCCGAGCAACCGTGCCGTCATCCATGACGAACCCGTCTTCGCGCAACATGACGCCATAGCGCACGCGCCCGATCGCCACCGTCGACATCGTTCCCGTGTAGATGAAATCCAAGAAAGCCCCCGCGTCGGGCCCGTGCACTTCGATCTTGCCCAGCGTGGACACGTCACACACGCCCACCCCATTGCGAACCGCCAACACCTCGCGATTACACGATGTCAACCAATCCGTTTCGCCGGGCCGGGAATACCATTCCGCGCGCAACCAGAGGCCGCTCTCGACGAAACTGGCGCCTTGCTCACGCGCCCAAGCATGCGACGGCGGCAGTCGCGTCGGTTTCAAGTCGCGTCCGCGCGTGTGCCCGGCAAGGGCCCCGATCGCGACCGGCTCGACGGGAGGACGCCA
>JANOKV010000128.1:0-9504 GCA_031419415.1 Hyphomicrobiales bacterium
CCGCCGGAAGGCGTCGTCTCGATCCGACAGTCGCAATACGCACGCATCGCCGAGATCGATGCGCCCGATCCCACAACCATCGTGTTCCGCTTGAAAACCGCCTCGCCCGCGTTCCTGCAGTCGCTCGCGAGCCCCTTCAACTGCCTCTTTAGCGCCGCGCGACTGGCGCAAGACCCGAGTTTTCCCGCCAAGGAAATCATGGGCACCGGCCCGTTCGTCTTCGGCGAACGCGTGCGCGGCGCCCATTGGACGGGTCGACGGTTCAACGATTATTTCGACAGCCCCAAGCCCTATCTCGATGGGTTCCGGGCGGTCAACACGTCGGCGGCGAGCCTGGCTCCCGCCCTCCAGAGCGGCCAGGTCGCCGCCGAGTTTCGCACGATTGCGCCAACGGCGCGCGATCAGCTCAAGGCGACGTTGGGCGACAAGATCCAGTTCTTCTCCAAGCCCTACGACTTCTTGATCGTCGTCGCCTTCAACACGCAAAAAGCACCCTTCGATGACGCGCGCGTCAGACGGGCCTTGTCTCTCGGCATCGATCGTTGGGGTGGCGCGCAGAACCTGTCGCGCGTCTCCTCGCTGTCATTCGTCGGGGCCACGCAACGACCGGAGTCACCTTGGGCAGCCAGCGAGGCCGAACTCACACAATGGCCAGGATTCGGCAAGGACATTGCCGCGGCGCGCGTCGAGGCCCGACGGCTCTTGAAAGAGGCGGGTCAGGAAAACCTCACACTCAAACTCGTCAACCGCAACATACCCGATCCTTATACGCCGGCCGGTGTCTACATCGTCGATCAATGGCGCCAGATCGGCGTCACAGCCGAGCACGCGCAAGTCGATGTCGGAACGCTCACCACCGCGATGCGCAGCGGCGCCTTCGACGCCATCATCGATTTCCTCGGCGAGAACGTGGATGATCCGTCCGTGGCCCTGGCGCGCAACATCTCGGCGGACGTGTCGAGCTACAATCCGAGCCGCTTCATCGATCGCGAGATCGACCGCCTCTACGGCGAGATCGATCGCACCTTCGATCCAACGCTGCGCCGCAAGACGCTCCGCGCCTTCGAGCAACGGTTTCTGACCGAGGCCTATCAGGTGCCGTTCCTATGGCTCAATCGCACGGTCGCCATGGCGGCAAACGTCAAAGGCTTCGAGATCACGCCGACCCATTTCGTCAACCAGGACTTGGGCGGCCTCTGGCTCGAGCCTTGAGCGCACATGAAAACGGCGGCTGGAGAAGCCCCAGCCGCCGCTGACATTTCGAACCGATGAGCCGGGCTCAGACCGATTCCTTCAGCTCCTTGGCGGCGCGGAAGGCGATCTTCTTGCTGGCCTTGATCTTGATCGCTTCGCCCGTGGCGGGGTTGCGACCCATGCGGGCCGGCCGCTTGCGGACCTGCAGCACGCCGAAGCCGCCAATGCGGATGCGCGCGCCCTTTTTCAGGTGGTTCGTCATCATGCCGATCATGCTGGCCAACACTTCGTTGGTCTGCTTCTTGGGCAGGTTGTGCGCATCGGCCAAGGCCGTGCCGAGATGCTTGAGGGTGACCGTTACCGCTTTGGCCGGCTTGGCTGCGGCAGCTTTCTTCGCTGGAGCTTTTGCTGCTTTTGCTGCTGGTTTCATTGCCATGAGTTATTTCCCGCTGATGGTTGTGATCCTAAACGGCTGAATCTTCGACGAACAACACCGCGCTCGCTGACTATGTGGAATCACGCCGTTTCGGAAGAGGCTTTTAGATGTAGGATCGAAGATAATGCATGCAGTGATGCGTTTACCACGGTTTTTGGCGATTTTCCGCCAGTTTTACACCCTTTCGACAGGTCTGCTCCATCTCGATGGCCGTCAAGGCGTCGCTGTCATCTCGATGCTGCCGATCGTATCGATGCTGAAAACGAACCGTTCCCCCACAGCGATCGGCAGTGTCTGGACGACGCTCCCCGTGATCACGACTTGACCTGCTTGGACTGGACGACCGCGTTCGATGCCGAGATTGGCGACCCACGCGAGCGCGCCCATCGGGTCATCAGTAACGCCCGTTTTGATGCCACTGGGCGTTTCCAAACGGCACGCGAGCCCATTCAATTCACGGTCCGGCGTCACCTCCATCGGGTCGCCCAGAACAACTCCGGCGTTCCATGCAGCATCGGCAATCAGCGACAGCGCCGACGTTTCTTTATAGACAGCGTTGCGATCCTCGATCAATTCGTAAGCCGGCAACACGGCGGCCACCTCGCGTCGGACTTCAGCCGCGGTCCATGGCGTCGACTTCCCGTTCAACGTGGATTTCAGGCGCACGCCCAATTCACACTCCACGACGACGTGCATGTGATCGGACAGCTTCAAGCGCAGCGGTGAGCGATGCATGCGCTTGGTGTAAATCATGCCACCACAGGGGTGGTGAATGCCCATCAGGTCTTGCATCACCTTCGTCGTAACAGCGATCTTCCATCCCGCCACGGGCCCATACAGAGGTTCCCAAAGCGATCGCAGTGCCTCCTGGGCGGCATAGGCATCGGCGATCGTGCGCGGCGCGATCGCCTCGGGAAGATTGGTGAAGATCTGGCGCTTGGCATGGGCGTCGGCGATGTAGCGGGCCGCGGCTGCGGGATCGAATGTCGTGCTGGTCATGGCGCCATGTACTCCACCTGTGCAGTTTCCTCGAACGAACGCCCCTCGAAATTATCGAGCAGACGGCTGCCGTGAATGACGCCGACGATCCGAATGCGGTCGGGTAGAATCCGGTACATCAGTCGCCAGCGATGAACGAACGTTTCGCGCCGGTCAGGGTCATTCCACTCAGGAACCATGCGGTGGGAATAAGGAAATGATGGAAGCCCGAGCGCGGCGGTTTGGATTGCCCTGACGACTGAACGGGCATTGTGCGGTGAGCGTTGTTCGATGTATTCGGCGAGCCCGACCACATCGGCGGTCGCCTCGCTCGACCATTCGACTACTCGAGCCATTTTGCCAGCCGCCTTTTGACTTCCTCGTGCGGGATCCAGCCCTCCCGATCCGCGCGCTCTTCCGACCGCGTGATCTTCACCACCACGTGCAGGTGGTACTGAATGTCCTCGAGCGTTACGTCATCGGGGATGTTGTCGAGCATCGCGCGCACCTGATCCTTGGCGCTGAGCGAGGCGGCTCCCGTCTTCGATTCGGTATCGATATCTGCCATCTCATGCTCCATCGCATCGTGAGAAGTTCAGCTTCATCACCCCGTCAACCGGTCGAGTTCCTTCAGAATGGCCGAGCCCATCTCGGTCGTGCCGACTTGGCGCATGTTGGGCTGCATGATGTCACCCGTGCGATAGCCCTGCGCCAGAGTGCCCGCGATCGCCAGATCGATCAGGTCGGCCTCCTTGGGCATATTGCATGAGTAGCGCAGCGCCATGCCGAACGAGGCGATTTGCGCGATCGGGTTGGCGACACCCTTGCCGGCGATGTCGGGCGCACTGCCATGGATGGGCTCATAGAGCGCCTTCGGGATCCCCGTCTTGGCATCGGGAGCCCCCAGCGACGCCGACGGCAGCATGCCGAGTGAGCCGGCCAGCATCGCGGCCTGATCCGACAGCATATCCCCGAAGAGATTGTCACAAACCAGCACGTCGAATTGCTTGGGGTCGCGGACGAGCTGCATCGCGCAGGCGTCGGCGAGGATGTGGTGGAGTTCCACATCCTTGAATTCCTTCTCGTGCACCGCACTCACGACCTGGTTCCACAGCACACCGGTCGCCATGACGTTGCGCTTGTCGGCTGAATGCACCTTGTTGCGACGCTTGCGGGCCAACTCGAAAGCCACGCGGGCAATGCGCTCGATCTCACGCGTCGTGTAGAGTGTGGTATCGACCGCCCGCTTCTGGCCATCCGCCAGCGTCACGATCTCCTTAGGCTCCCCAAAATAGGTGCCGCCCGTCAGCTCACGCAGGATGAGGATATCGAGGCCTTCCACCAGCTCGCGCTTCAAGCTGGAGGCCTCCGCCAATGCAGGGTAGCAGATGGCGGGGCGCAGGTTGGCGAAGAGATCGAGTTGTTTGCGTAGTTTCAAGAGGCCGCTCTCGGGGCGAATATCGAAGGCCACCTTGTCCCACTTTGGTCCGCCGACCGACCCGAAGATGATGGCATCCGCCGCCTGCGCCTTGGCCAGCGCCGCATCCGTCAACGGGATGCCGTGCGCGTCGATCGAACAGCCACCGACGAGATCCGTCTGTGTTTCGAACGTGGCTTTTGTCTTCTTGCCGAGCAACGCGAGCACACGCTCGAGCTCGGTCATGACCTCGGGTCCGATCCCGTCACCGGGAAGCAGAAGTAGTTTCGTTGCAGCCATTGCGCACCCTCGTTGTCGGGCTCGAGTTCAACGATTTCGATCGTAGAACTTGATCTAACCGCATGTCGCACGCCGCGCAAGACGAGGGTAACTGGATAAATGGCGCGATAGCGACGATCGCCCGAACGGTCCCGGAGCGCGCTGCGCACCGCGATCAGAGAGGGGCGAGAGAGCAACCGCAGGCGATCTTAGAACTCTTGCCAATCGGTCGCGGCCGCCGTGGCCAGAGCGCGACCGCCTCCCGATCCGACTATTCTACGGGCAATCAGGCCCTGCTGGTGATGGACCGGATTTGGCGTCGGCTTCGACACGGGTGCGATCTGCGGAGCAGGGACGTCGTCGGGCGCGTCACCTGTTCGGAAGAACGCAACAGCCTCCTCGAGGTCTTCGATCTGGACTTGCGCAGAATGCAGCGCTGCATTCGTCTCTTCCACCAACGCCGCGTTCTGCTGGGTCATCTGGTCCATATTTCCGACCGCTTTGCTGACCTGATCGATGCCCACCGACTGCTCCAGACTGGCGGCCGCGATCTCGGCCACCAGCCCAGCGACCTTGCGCACGGATTCCCCGATTAGATCGAGCGAACTTCCCACTTGTTTGACGAGATGAACACCGACTCTGACGTTGGAATCGGAGCTGGCAATTTGCTCCTTGATCTCTTTCAACGCCTGGCTCGATCGCTGCGATAGAGCGCGCACCTCATTGGCCACGACGGCAAAGCCGCGCCCGGCGTCGCCAGCGCGCGCCGCTTCCACGGCCGCATTCAGCGACAGAATATTCGTTTGGAATGCAATTTCCTCGATCAACCCGACAATCTCGGTGATTTGGCGCGAGGACGCCTCGATCTTCGTCATCGCGGCGACGGCTTGACTGGCGATGTCCCCGCTATCGACTGCCAAATCGCGCGTCGAAGTAACCGCACGGTTGGCCTCCTGCGCGTTGCTGGCCGTCTGGCGCACGGTCGCGGCCATCTGCTCCATCGATGCTGCGGTCTGCTCGAGCGACGAGGACTGCTGCTCCGTGCGCGCCGCGAGGTTCACGACGCCCGATCCGATGTCGTGCGTTGCGCCATGCACCGTGTGCGTCACCTCGGAAATTCGGGATGCAATCTTTCGAATTTCGTCACCCATGCGATTGGCTTGGGTCTTGAGTTCGCGAAAACTCCCTTTGAAGTCGCCGTCGATGCGATGAGAAAGATTGCCGCCCGCCATGGCGCTCATCAGCACCACGGTCTCCGACAACACTTTGTCGGCCGCAGAGGTCATTTGATTCATGCCTCTGGTGAGTTCGAGCATGAAACCCGACTTGTTTTTTTCGTCCAGGCGATGCGTGAAGTCGCCGTCACCGGCCGCGCGCACTAGGTCTGCCATCTCTTGCTCGGTCGCGAGCTGTTGGGTCAGATCTTTCCACTCCACGGCGACGCCCATATGCTCGCCCAACCGACTGTCCACCGGCGTCAGCACGAGGTCGAACGTCCGTCCACCGATGACGAGGCGCTCGCTTCGAACCGTGGCGCGCCTTTCCACGAGATTGGGTCCGAATATCGCGATACTGGTGCCGACCAATTCGTCGGCTCGAAACGCTGGCAGCACTCGTTGCAAGTCCCGTTCGGCTCTCCGGAACAAAGCGACTGCCGCCGAATTGACGGCGACGATCCTCCCGTCCGGATCGACGATCATAAACTCGGCGGATGTGGCCTCTATCACCGCCTCCGATTGCGCTGCGCGGGCGCTGGTCGCCTGGAATTCAGCGAGGCTCCGCGCCAATGCGCCGACCTCGTTGTTTTGATCGCGGCCGGGAATTTCAACCGTGAGATGGCCCTGCGCCAACCGGCTGAAACTGTCTTTCAGGGAGCGCAGCGGCGCGATGATGCTGCGGCCGACGAAATAGGCGAAATTCAGCACGCCGACCAGCAACAAACTGGCGATCAGAAACCAATTCGTTCGGGCCTGTCGGCGGGCTGAGGTCAGTTCGGCCACCGATACGCCCTGCAGATGTTCGACATACCGAATGAGTGCATCGAACTCGGGATCGGCCCGCTTGAAGAGGTCACCCAGGCGGTCGATCTGAATTTTCTGATTGCGATCGACCTCGGCCCAGCCATGAAACGTCCGCTGGTAAATATCGAGTTGCGCCTTGAGCGCGGATTGCTGAACCGACGTCGCCGTAGACGTGCCGATCTGCCAATCGAAATATGTCCGGGCCTCGTCGAAACTGGCGATGTGCGTCGGATCGCCCCTGAGGACATATTCCATCTCATGGCGCCGCAGCGTCAGAAGGTGGGCCATCAGATTTTTGTCGTTCGCATTCCACTGGCCGATTTGATTTTCGACGGCCCGTGCGGCCTTGCGCATTTCGCCGTCCAGGCCAAGCTCATGACCGAAACCTTTGCGACGCGCGAGCGACACGGCGGCTTCGAACGCCGACGCATATTGATCGACCATGGCCTTGACCATGTCGACCTGCTTCACGACGGCGCCACCAAGGACCGGTGATGCCGACAACGCCGTCAGATCGCGAGCCACGCTTTTGGCATTTTCACGATACCCGTCGGCGAATTTCGAGTCCCCGTTATCCAGAAAGTCCTTCTCGTTCCGGCGCATGCTCAGGTGGCCGAAGCGTGCCGTTTTGGCCAGGGTCTCGAGATGCTGGGCTATGCCCGATGAGGCCAACTCGCGATCGACTTTGGCGTCGGCAAACCACTGCGCCGCAGCGAGGGTGAGAATTCCCAGTAATGGAACGGCGCACAGCAGCGAAATGCGCGTACTGATCTCGACGTTTTTCAGGGTGAACATCGCGAAGGCATTTCCATTCGAGTGCCAGAAATCGGAACGCGACGCGGACCCGTGTTGCCTAACCGCGGTGGGGCCTCACGCCGGCTCGACAGCTGTTCGAGCTGCCGTCTCCGAACGTAGGCACACTTGGGGGCGCGGAAAGCGGGTACAAAGTTGGATTTTTACGCGAGTGTTCACGCTTTCGCCCACTCGCATGACCGGCTTCGGGTCAGCGACGTACGAATAGACCTGCATTCCGACTGTGAACATCATTGGTAAACAACGATTGAAGACGCGCGCTATGTCGCCAGAATGACGCTGTTATTTCAATTCCATCGGCCAGAAAATGGATCGCCTGGGGTGTCCCGGCCGAAGCGCGAAAAAGCACATCTTCGATCGAAGCGGGGACGGCATGGACGGCATCGAACTGAGTGCCCCCCCGCAGACGGCCCGCCATACAAAAGAGCCGGCTTGTACCCTGCGCGCCGCTCGAATTCTGCGGACGTGCCTGACAAAGCCGGCTCGGGTCGCTCAACGAACGGCCGCTTTAGCCGTCACAATTGAACCATCTGATGGTCAGCTGTCGCTGCCGTTCAAGCGGCCTCGCCAAGTATCCGATGTCGGCACGTGTACGCTGCGGCTGGTCGAACCACGCGGTCCACCGAGGGCCATTCTGCTGTTCTTCCAGCTCGGCGACGACCCGCCTGCCACCCGCGTCCGGCTTCCCGATAAGGAGACGAAGCGAGGACCGATATCGACGTGGATGTGGTCCATTCGAGGGTAGGTCATGGTGCCACCCTGATGGTGGTTGGCCAGCAGCCACTGGATCACGGCGCCCTTGCGGCTTCCCGCGCTGAAGTCGACGGCGTTGCCGCTAGCGTGACGGGACATGTGGCCCGTTCCCGCGATGCGGGCACCCGGGCGGCAGGTCGAGACGACCTGCATGGCGCCGAATTGCTGCTCGATGCGCGCGAGCAGGCCGCGTGCGGCAGCGCTCAGACAGGAGCGTGAGCTCGAGGCGCCGGAACCTGCTTGCGCCTCACTTGTAAAGGGAACGGCGAGGCCAGTGAAAGTCAACGCAACGCCAACACAGGCGGATCGGATCCGCTTTGTCATACTATGCTCCGGGGTTTGTGCAGATTGAAAGAAAGCGAATGCCCCTATCGATGCCCTCATCGATGGCGGCGGTTCGCGCGACGACCACCACGGAGACGCGCCCCACGCGCTCCATGCTCGGACACTGCAGGTCTTCTGCTTGCCCTCACTCCGACGGTCTCGACTCGCACCACCCGCCGGCTGCCCCCAACCTAATTGCGGATGTGTCGAGAATGAGACCCCGATAAGGTCATTTATCGGAATGGACGTTCGAGCGTTAAATATTTATTAATCATGGTT
The DNA here is from genome assembly GCA_031419415.1 of Hyphomicrobiales bacterium. Lineage (GTDB taxonomy): Bacteria > Pseudomonadota > Alphaproteobacteria > Rhizobiales > Hyphomicrobiaceae. The sequence goes on from JANOKV010000128.1 coordinate 8,495, forward strand.
AATTCGACGACGGAACAAATCTCCGATTTCGACGACAAAACGGCGCCAAACAATATCTTTCGAAAACATCATTCGCGCCATTTCAGCGCATCCGATGGTGACTGAGAATAATGCGCCACCGGTCAAGGAGAGCAAAAAACCCTGCAAATAGTGCGCAATTTGAGGTTTTTTGACCTTCAGGCGAGTCTGTTGGGCGCAGTCTGTCCAGCCAGAACGGCCTCCATCCCGGTGAGTAGAATGGCCGCCATCTTCTGTCTCGCCGTGAGGGTGGAGCTGCCCTGATGGGGCTGGATGAAGACGTTCGGTAGGTCGAAATAGGCCTCGTTGATCGCCGGCTCGTTGTTGAAAACGTCGAGGCCAGCAGCTCCAATTCGGGTCGATTTCAGCGCATCGATCAGGGCTGAATCGTCGATCAAATCACCTCGCGCGATGTTCACCACGACGCTCCCCCGAGGCATCATCGCGAGCCGCGCCGCATTGAGAAGGCCACGGGTCTGCGGCGTCGAGGGAGCCGCCAGCACCAGAACTTCGCTTTCGGCCATCAGCCCATCGATTGTCGGGTGATAGACCGCGCCCTCTTCCAGCCCCGCCTCCAGGCGCTGCCGGTTATGATAATGCACCGTCATATCGAAGCCGCGCGCGCGGCGCGCAATCGTCCGGCCGATACGACCCATCCCAACGATGCCGATGCGCTGTCCCGTCACCTCGACGCCAATGAGCTGCGTCGGCGTCCAACCCGCCCAGCGACGTTCGTACATCAGCCGATCGCCCTCGTGGACGCGCCGCGCCGCGCCCAGCATTAGCAGAATGGCCATTTCCGCGACCGCATCGCTGAGCACGTCCGGTGTGAACAGCACCGCCAGACCGCGCTTGCGCGCGGCCTCGACATCGATGTGCTCATAGCCGACGGAGTACGTGGCCACGATGCGCACCGTCGGCGGCAACTTGGAAATCGCCTCGGCATCGAACCGATCCAAGGCGGTCACGATCATGGCGTCGGCGCCGGCGGC
>JANOKV010000129.1:0-2044 GCA_031419415.1 Hyphomicrobiales bacterium
TTCCGCTTGATCGGCGGCTGCGAGGGGTGAGCAATTACCGAACTTCACTTTGGCATTCTGTGGTTCAATGAACGGAAACTCTGGAATTCCGTGCGGTATCACGTTGATTTTCGCTGCCGGAACTGCATGCACCGTCCGGAGGAATTGCCGACCCTTTTCCGACATGACCACCAGCTTGGCCGAACGTTCAATGATCTGATCCATTACTGCACGCTGCGCCGGCGACGGTGCTGCGAGCACGGTGTGCAGCGTCGTCACCACCGGCATTCTCAATCGCGAGACCAACTCGAGAATATTGTTTCCGGCCTCCCCGCCGAATATGCCGTACTCATGCTGCAGCGAGACGACATCGACGCCAGCATTGTTCAGATACGTCGCGGCTTTTCCGTAATCGCCGAGATTGTCGTCGCGAACCTGATATCGTACAGGCGCCGGGTAGTCATAAACGCCGCGCGGGTCGTTCATCGCAACGATGCATGTCTCGAGGTCGGCTCGAGCGCCGGCGACTGCCCGATGGAGGTCGTGGGTGAAGGTCGCAATCCCGCATCGACGTGGCACATGATTCCCGATGAACGCCACGCTTCCCAGATCTGTCATCGATTTGCTCCGATCGGCGTGCCTGCGGGAGCTGCGTCGTTCTGATGACGCGCAGCATTCGTGAAAGGCTCTTCGCCTCGTCGCAGAAACTGGGAGTCCGGACCGCCCCGCCCTGTGTATGCCACGAGGCAAACGGCACCCAACTCACCTACCCGAAAGGCAACACTCTCACCTTGGGCGAATACCACCTCACCCCTGACGACATCGAAATCACCTGCGCATGCGCTTCCATTCACGACGAGAAGCCATGTCTCCCGGCTCGCATCGAGTCGCCAGCTACTGTTAGGTTCCAATTCGAGACGCTCGAATACGAAGTACGGATTTGAGACCAGAAGAGTTCGCCCATTGGCCAGATGAATGGGTGGCAATTCTGGATCGACCGGCACGGTCCGCGCTGCGGCGACAGCCTGATCAATGTGAAGCGCGCGATTGCGACCGTAGTCGAAGAGCCGGAATGTGGCGTCGCTTCGCTGCTGAATCTCCGCAATCACGAGGCCAGGACCGATAGCGTGAACAGTACCAGCCGGCACGAACACGGTATCTCCCGCAACTACGGTACGCCACGCGACGAGACTATCGATCGCACCATCGAGGACGGCATTACGCAGTTGTTGTGGCGTCATGGAATGCTTCAGGCCGACGGCAACGGCGGCGCCAGGCTGAGCAGCAAGAACGTACCACGCCTCGGTCTTGCCGTGCGGCAGTCCGATCTTTTGGGCGAATGAATCGTCTGGATGGACTTGAATGGACAGTGGCTGGCTCGTCAGCAGGACCTTCAGAAGCAGCGCAGGCTCGCATGCGCCGACGCTCGATCGCTCATAGCAGAGCTCCCCGATTGAAAGTCCCGCATGGTGCGCGTCGCTCCAAGGGCGTGGGTCGGTGACGCCCCAGGGTTTTTGCAATTCGCGCATGCTCGCGATCTCGATCGCCATGGGTGCCACCTCGGATGAAGACAAATTGCGCGGATCCGCGCCGCCCGTAAGATCTGCGTTCAAGATAGCGACCTGCGGTGCGGTCAGGCACCCTCGGAAACTACTCAGTCGAGCTCACCGCTGGCCCGGTGAAGCCGATCTGCAGTTGCGCCGCGACCTATACGTGCCGCTCGTTTGTCGCGCGAAATACCATCCATACTATGAAGGTGGACATCACCGCACCGCCAAAACAAAACGCGGATATATAAGCGTAACTGAAGAACACATACACTATAACAACGACGATAATTATCAGAGCGCCGAAGATCTTCGCATTCCGAACCGACGACGTAATGAGCGGTGCGATGATGGCAAACAGATAGAGCGAATACAATACATACCTATCCCCCTTGATCCGGTGCGCGAAAGAAAAACAGAATGTTATCAATCAGTTGCTCTGCCGATCCAAGACTCCAAGCCATCGCCGCTATGTCCTTAAAAGAACTGCGCTTTCGTCCGATTTCCGGAGGCAAGGG
>JANOKV010000130.1:0-9421 GCA_031419415.1 Hyphomicrobiales bacterium
CGCTTGCCTGCCTCGTCCTGATAGTCGGGGGTGAGGCATTCGCGCAGCAGCGCGGCATCGCCTTCCATGACCATCAAGGTCCGATCCGATCGATGGCCATCCTCGCGGATGGCGTGCGGATCGTCACCGGTGGCTTCGATAGTACGATTGCGGTTCGTGACCTGCGAACCGGGCGCGTTCTGCAGGTGCTCAAATTTCACGACAGTGCGGTCACCGCGCTGACCCCTTTATTAGGCGACTGCTTTGCTTCGGGGGGCGACGACGCGCAAATAGCTCTGTGGTGCGGGGACGACGCTGCGCCCCGCCAGGTGCTCCGTGGTCATCAGGGACCAATATCGGCGCTGGCCGAAGGCCTCGTCAGCGCGTCGTGGGATCGGCAGGTCCGGCTTTGGACGGGGGACGCGACCCACAGCACGATCGATTACGCAGCACCCGTCACAGGAGTGGGTTGGCTGGAAGCAGGGACACGCCTCGTCACGTCGAGTTACGACGGCCACGTTCGCGTGACACGGTCGGGCTCGACAGGATCTCCCACCCGCATCACGCATCAGGCCGAGCTCCCCGCGGCCATCAATGCCTTGGCCGTTGGCGCTGGCAAGATCCTCGCGGCGGGAGCCGATGGCCATGTCCGCATCCTCGCGCCTAATCTCGCCGTCGAGGGCACCATCGATCTTGCCGAAGGGCCGCTAACCGCAATTGCTCTGTTCGCCGATGGCCGGACGGCCGTTGTCGCGGGGATCAAGACGCCGCCGACCGTGATCGATGTTGCAACCCGCACCGTCGTGCGCCGACTTTCGGCTGTGGGTCTGCCCATATGGTCAGTGGCGATATCGCGCGATGGAAAAGAGGCCTTCAGTGGTGGCGCCGACGGTATCTTACGGCGCTGGACAATCGCCACCGGTGAGGCCGTGGGTGGAGGCTCCGTGTCGACGGCCGACACTCTGACACAGCTAGACGACCACCCCGGCGCTCGCGTTTTCCGCGCCTGCCAGGTTTGCCACGCCATCAAACCAGACAGCAGCCAACGCGCCGGTCCCACTCTGCACGGCGTGATAGGACGACGTATCGCGACAGCGCCGGGCTATGCCTATTCGCAGGCGCTGTCGCAGATGGACATCGTTTGGACACCCGAAACGATTGCGCGGCTGTTCGAGATCGGCCCCACGGCCATGACCCCAGGTACAAAGATGCCCGAGCAGCGCATCACGGACCCGGCGGATCGGCAGGCCCTCGTCGACTGGCTCGCTCGCGTCACGCTGCCATGAGGCTCAGGCTTCGCCCTTGTCGATCTTCGCTTGCATTTCGACTGCACGCGCTTTGGTGTCGCGTTCCTTGAAGTAATCGTCACTGGTGCGGGCGGGCGGGCGCGCCGGGCCGGCAAAGGGATCGACATTCATGTTGATCGCGGCTTCGACCCGGCAATCTTCGCACATCCGGATCAAATCGAGGCGGTTGGCATTCGCCCCTGAAAACATCCAGTTCTGACCTTCGAGACGCGCGATCACGCGATCGATCGTGCTCTTGACGCCGAAAGGCTTGGCGCATGTCACACAGCAGAAAGGCTCTTCTTCCTTGATGACAGCGGGAGGGGCTTCGAAGGCTGCGAAATTCAGGCGTGGCGCAAGGCTGATCACTTTCTCGGGACAGGTCGCGACGCACAGGCCGCATTGCACGCACAAGCTTTCATCGAACGTCAACTGGGGCCGGTCCTGCGAATCACCCAGGGCGCGCGTCGGGCAGGCGGACACGCATGAAAGACACAGCGTGCAACCCGCCACTCGCACGTCCAGTCCACCGAATGCGGAGCCCTTCGGCAAGGCCACCGAATCGATCGGTGACGGTGCGGCGCGATGCAGCTCGCGCAGGGCCGTCTTGAGAATGTCGCGCTTTCCACCAGTGGCGAGAAACGACGCCAGCTTGGTCACGGGCGCACCGACAGGGGCCGCGCGCAACGCAGCGACCATCGCATCGGGATCATCTGTCTCGATCGTGGCCACCAATCCCGATCCGTAGCCCAGCGCCGTCAGAAGCGTGTCGGCTGTCGAGAGGCTCTGCCGCAAACCGGCGACGTCATGGCGTGGCTTTGCGCGCACCAAAAACTGCACCGAGACTGCCCCGTAGGCAAACGCTGCGGCAATCGTCTCGAGCCCAATTTGCGTCACTTCGTTGACGGCGACGGGAATGGCGCGCGCGGGCAGACCATCGCCGAAACGCGCCGCTGTTTCAATCAACGCATCACCATGTGCGGTATCATGGATGAGCACCTGGGCATGCCCGCCGCCTGCTGCATGATAGGCCGATAGCCCAGCGCGAAGCTTGCCGATCAGCGCATCGACCGGCGGGAGTGCGTAGGACGCCGCCCCCGTCGGACACGCGGCGGCACACTGGCCACACCCCGCGCAGATGTGCGGGTCGATCACCACATGGTTTCCGTTTGGCGTGATGGCGCCGGCTGGACAAAGGTCGAGACAGCGCGTGCAGCCGACGATGCGGGATCGGGCGTGGGCGCACAAGTCCTCGCGAAAGGTAATGGCGCGCGGCTTGTCAAAAGTACCGACGAGGCTGGCGGCCTTCTCGATCAACCGAGCCACATCCGGGCTCTGGTCGGGATCGGCGCGCAAGTACCCCTCGCGCAACTCGGGAGCGGAAAACAACGGTCGTGCGCCCGACAGGTCCAACACGAGATCGGCCTTGGACAGCGCGCCGTCGCGGGCGGAGCCGAACTTCAACGTATTTCGTGACGACGGTAACGGTGTCGCATAGGCATCGATCGCTATCTCGAAGAGACCCAGGCGTCCTTTGATCGAGCGGATGCGTCCTTGCCGGATCGGATACTCCGCGTGGCGCGGTGGCGTGACTTGGCTTCCCGGCATCAGAATGACAGTGATATCGAGCGTTTCCTTCACGCGTTCAGCCGCGTCTATGGCCCGTTGGTCGCGCCCGTAGATCAGCGTGACGCCGTGGCTCTCGAATGTGACGGCAGCCGTGGGGGGCGGCGTGTGCTCGGCCATCGCCAACAGTGCCGCCATTTTCGGCGCAGCGGCTGCGCCCTCGCTCGACCAACCCGCCGTCTCGCGCACGTTCGTGAATGTCAACGCCGCGCCCAGCCCTGCGTCGTGGGCCACATCCTCGAAGAGCGCCTGCTGATAGGTGCATGCGACCGTAACTTGCCCCTTGGTCGCCACGCTGCGGAACTGGTCGATCTGGGCGCCACAGAGCTGATCTACGATGACCACCTCGCGCCCCTTACACCCCGATCGAACGCCGGCAGGCGACAACGCCATTGAGCCTTCGCAAGAGCACAGGAGGATTTTGCGGTCCGTGTCGGCCATGTAGGAAGGGCTTTCGGGCGAGGGTTCTGGTGGGTTGGTCGGTTTCGAATTCATTGCACCGCCAAGCAACTCTTGTATTACAATCGCTTGCTAAGACCAACGGCTGCGAAAGTCTCATCTCGCAACATGGCTGATGTCCTCGATCTGCCGCCGCCCTACCGCGCTGTCGTGCTGCGTGAGCACCGCGACGCGTTTGCGCATGCCTGTGCGATTGCGCCTGAATCTGGCGCTGGAACGCTGATTTGGGTGCGTCGGTTCGACACGTGTGAGGTGGCGGTGGTGCTGGAGCCCGAAACGCCGCTGGCCCAGGCGCGGTGCGCCCACTACGCAGTTCTGAACGCAGCCGCAGATGCCCTGGCCATCCACTGTCCACCAGAAAAACCCCTGAATTTTGTCTGGCCCGACACCATCCGGCTCGATGGCGGCATTGTCGGCGGGACTCGGTTAGCCTGGCCAGTGGGAGCCCGCGAGGATGCGGCGCCGGCTTGGCTCGTCGCCGGCCTCGTCCTTCGGCTCGTGGTCCCCCATGGACGGGCGCAGATGCCGGGTGGCCACGCCCTCGACATCACACATTCGCGCGGCACGAGCCTTGAAATCGAAGGCATCGAGATGATCGATGCCAGCGAAATCGTCAGCAGTTTCGCACGCCATCTGATGGTGCAGTTCGATCGCTGGCAGGAGGATGGCTTTGCGTCCGTCGCGCGGGCTTTTCTGTCCCGATTGCCCCATGATACCGACGCGACACACGGCATCGACATCAATGGCGACCTGCTCTTGCGGCCCCACACTTCGCCGTCGTCGCCAAAAGAACCCACGCGCCGCCCCTTGCGCGACGCCCTGCGCGAGCCGCGCTGGCTCGATCCGGCAACCGGAGACCCCTGGCTGTGAAGCTCTTGCGAACCATCCGGCTCGATCCCTCCGACAGCTTCGTCTACGAGCGCGCAGCGGCCGCCGGTGAATGGGCCGTCCCGGGTGGCTTTGAATTCTGGGGCGTCGATATCCCGGCCCTGACAGGTCGTCCACGCCAAGCTTTCCGTGGTGGATTTCTGGGCCTGTCCTCGTTTGGCTGGTCGACATTGGCCGTCGCAGTTTCGATCACGGCCGAGGAGCGTGCAGGCGCGGTCGAGAGTTTGGCGCACTACCTCGCGCAAGCCCACGGGGCGCCGGATTTGGCCCATGCCCGGACTGCTGCCGAAGAGGAAATCGCCGCCGCCATCAGTCTCGCTGACCACCCCGAGGGAACGCTGATCGCGCTGCATCGCAGCCAAGACAAGGACGGTAGCATCAGAGAGCAATTCCGCACCCTGCGCCCCGCCGATGCCCAAGTAGCCGCGCGCATGCCGTGCAGTGCTGGCGCCTTCGCCATCGTCGAGGACGAGGATGCCTCATCACCGGGTGACGAAGTGAGCCTGCTCGGTCTGGCTGGAAACGATTCCGACAGGACCGCGCCATGACCGATTTCTGGTTGTCCAGCGGTCATCATCTGGTCGATCGCGACGAGGCGGGCCGACTCACCGTGACGGACGACCTCCTCAAGGCCTATCTGGCGCGACCCGAGGTGGCGCCACCGGACGAGGCATGCATCGTGGAACGCGCCATCCACCAGCGCCTCATGCGCGATCCGCGCGCGCCGGTCGAGACCGAGGAGGTCGGCGATATCGCGGATCGCGATGCGCGCGAAAACTGGCGTTATCTGCTGGCATTCCGCGACCATCTTCTGGCGCATGCGACGTTGGAGGCCGCCTACCTCGCGCTCGCCCGCGCGCCAAGGGTGACAGTGCCGCCGCTCTTTCTCAATCAACTCGTCCACCTCATCTTGCGCAACCTGCTCGACGCCGAGCGCGACCCGTTCGTTCTGCGCGCAGCCGAGTTGATGTTTCGCCCACAGCGCCTCACTCTGAAGGACGGCGTCCTGTTGCTCGCAGACGCCGAAGTGGTCGATGGCGCCAACGCCGACCCACATGCGGCCCCCCTCGTCGCCATATTCGGCGATGCCCGCGCCAAGGGTCTCGATGTGCTTCAAGCCAGCACGGCAATGGACTATTTCGTGCGTAGCGACGCCTTCGATTTCGTCGTCGATTTCCGTTTTGGTGAACCCACTCGAGCAGCCTTCGCGCGCGTCCTCGAGATTTGGGTTGCCGGCCTCCTCGGCATCGAGGTGCGCATCGAGCCAGTCGAGCGCATTGCAGAAGAAAGCTGGGAATGGTTCATCGGTCTCGATCAGGAGGCGACCCAGATCGGCAACGCCCTGTGGCGCGGCGAAGAGCCCCCGATGCAGGGCCGAGATCGCATCGTCGCGCTCTTCCAACTCACCTTCATCGATCAACGGCGCATGCTGGAGAAGGTGCGCGGCGCGCCTGTTTCCCTCATCCTCGCCATGTCACCCGACCGTGTGGTGCGCGTGAAGCCGCAGAACATTCTGGCCGGCCTGCCCTTGCAGAGCCTGGACGCATGACCCGCGGAGCAGACCGATGATCGAGCAACGCCTGACCGTCGGCCTCGTAGTCGAGCGACGCGACCTGTCGGGACCTTGGGGCGGCTTCACGTGGCGGCCCGTCGCGATCTTCCCGACGCCGCCCGATGCCGAACCCTGGACTTCACTGGGTATATTCGGCCAGGCGCAGCGCTATTATGCCGGCGCTTACGACATCATGCTGTACTCGACCGACACCGCCAATTATCGCGACAACCTGGAAGCGACGGACGCCAAGCTCTGGGTCGTGTTGCGTGCCGAAGGGCATGAGCCCCCAATCGAGGTGGTGACGGTTACGGCCGATCCTGCGGAGGGCGAGGCCAACACGGAAGCCGGCTCCAACGTGGTCGAGACTGTGGCCATGCCAGCCGATGTCGCCGGCGTCATCGCTCAATTCATCGCCGACAATCACGTCGAGCGGCCCACCTACAAGCGCCAGCGCGACCGCAAACACCCCGCCGGGAATGGCGGGCAAAGGCGCGACCCGAACAAGACCGGTCGTGACGAGGGTCAATCATGAGCACGGACGACGATCAACACTTTCTCGCCCGCTGGTCTCGATTGAAGCGGTCCGCGCCGAACGAGACGACGGTGCAACACGAACTGCCTACGGCGACACGACCAACGGTCGATTCCACCAGTCCGCCCACCGAACCGCCCTTCGATGTTACAAAGCTGCCCAAGATCGACGATTTGACCGCATCGAGCGATATCGCAGCTTTTCTGCAGAAAGGCGTGCCGGAAGAGCTCAAGCGCCTCGCCATGAAGCGCATCTGGTCCCTCGATCCCGCGATCCGTGATTTCATCGAGGTGGCGGAGAACCAATACGACTGGAATGCAGTCGGAGGGGTGCCGGGCTTCGGCGAGATGACCCCGGGCACCGATATCGCGGCGCTACTGAGGCAGGCAATCGGCCAAACGCCGGAGCCGCTCGTTGCGGAATGCTCCACGGCTGAATTGGTTGATGCGGCGGCTGGAGCGGACGACCCAGCGCAGTCGCACGCAAAGATTGCGGCATCGCAACAAGACAAACTCGTTGGAGACAGCGCCGACGCCCCCCCCGACGACGCTCGGCACGACGCTCGAGTGGAAGGTGGCGAGCCCCCAGACACACCCCCGATCAAAACTGAACGACTGCAACCGTCCCCACGTGCAAATCCCACTCCACGCGCCCGACATGGCGGTGCACTTCCGTCCTTCGCCGACGACAAATTGGTATGATCGAAATTTCCCCTGGCAAGATTAGGCAAGACCTTGCTCGTTTTTCGGGCAGGTGCTAGCGTGTCCATCATACGAATACGTGTCGGAGGCGGTTTTTTACCGCCTGCGTGCCACGAGAGTGGCACCCAACTCGGGCGTGCATTAATGGGCGTTGCGAGTGGGAGGAGCAGGGAGTGCGGTCGAGGTCGTTACCGGTCGCTTCGCGAGGGGCCGCGCCGGTCAAGTCCACCATCGTCCTGCATGAGGACGAGAGCTTGCGCGAGATCCGCGCCGCCGAATACCTCCTGTTGTCGAACCTCCTGGCTCGAGCCCCCAAAACCGATCTTCTCGGGCAAGTGGCGGCGATCCGTGGCGACGCCTCGCCATTGGGCATGGCGCATATCGCGCTGGCCGACGCTGCTTCGCGCACATCCGCCGATCAGGCCGCCAAAGAATATTTCGATCTCTTCGTCGGCGTCGGTCGCGGCGAGATTGTCCCTTACGCCTCATTCTATCTCACCGGGTTCTTGAACGAGCGCCCCCTGGCCCGCGCCCGCGCCGACATGGACCGCCTCGGCATCGCCCGCAGCAGCGACGTGTTCGAGCCCGAAGACCACATATCCTCGCTGCTTGAAGTCATGGCTGGTCTGCTACGCGGGGACTTCGACGCTGATCCCCACGAAGCCGATGTCTTCCACACGCGCCACATTGCTCCATGGGCGGCTCGACTAATGGCCGATATAGAAGCTGCGCCCTCGGCGCGGTTCTACAAACACGTCGCAAACTTCGGTCGCCTCTGGCTCGACATCGAGCAAGAAGCGGCAACATTGCCGAACTGAAGCCAAAACAAAGAGGGCGATCGCAATCGCGACGCTCCGGAATTGGGAGGTAGACGATGACCGACAAGCGCACAGACGCGAAAGCCGTCAACCGTCGCGGATTTCTGCGATCGCTGGGCGCCGGGGCTGCCGGAACGACGGCTGCCGCTATCGGCGTCGCAGCGACAACCACGCCCGCCGAGGCTGCGGAGAACGCAGCCGAGCGCGTGAAAAAGCGCTACCGCGAAACCGAACACGTCAAAGCCTTCTACCGCACCAACCGGTACTGATCAGCGACTGGGAGACAACATCGTGCTCATCAAGCGCCAAGACACCAAAGCCCGTCGCTCCAGTCTCGCCACCACGGTGGCTGCACCCAAAGTGCTCGACCGACGCGGATTTCTACGCAATTCTGGCCTGACCGCCGGCGCGCTCGCTGGGCTTGCCGCCCTGCCGCTCACCCGCGTCGAAGCGGCGTCAGGCGGCCCGAAAGAGGGCGTGCCCGTCACGATCAAGACGAACATCTGCACCCACTGCTCCGTCGGGTGCACCGTCAAGGCCGAAGTGCAGAACGGCGTGTGGACCGGTCAGGAACCCGCCTGGGATTCGCCGATCAATCGCGGCACGCATTGCGCCAAGGGCGCCGCGATCCGCGAAATCGTGATGGGCGACCGCCGGCTCAAATATCCGATGAAGCTCGTCAACGGCCAGTACCAGAAGATCACCTGGACCCAGGCCCTCGACGAGATCTCCAAGAAGATGCTGGAGATCCGCGAGACCTCGGGACCGGAATCGGTGTGGTGGTTGGGCTCGGCGAAGTTCACCAACGAGGCCGCCTACCTTTACCGCAAGATGGCGGCATTCTGGGGCACCAACTCGGTCGACCATCAGGCCCGCATCTGCCATTCGACCACAGTGGCTGGTGTCGCCAACACCTGGGGCTATGGCGCCCAGACCAATTCCTACAACGACATCCGCAATTCCAAGACCATGATCATCATGGGTGGCAACCCGGCTGAGGCGCACCCGGTGTCGCTGCAACACGTGCTTTCCGGCAAGGAACTCAACCGCGCCAACCTGATCGTCATCGATCCGCGCATGACGCGCACGGCCGCTCACGCCACCGAATACGTGCGCATTCGTTCCGGCACGGACATCCCCGTCATCTGGGGCATGCTGTGGCATATCTTCGAGAACGGCTGGGAAGACAAAACCTTCATACAGCAGCGCGTCTACGGCATGGACGACGTGCGCGCCGAAGTGAAGAAGTGGGACCCCAAAACCGTCGAAGACGTGACGGGCGTTCCAGGTGAACAATTGAAGCGGGTCGCCGAGACGTTCGCCAAAGAGAAGCCTTCGACGTTGATCTGGTGCATGGGCGCTACCCAGCACACCGTCGGCACCGCCAACGTGCGCGCTTACTGCACCCTGCTGCTGGCCACCGGCAACGTCGGCGCACCCGGCACCGGCGCCAACATCTTCCGTGGCCACACAAACGTGCAGGGCGCCACCGACCTGGGCCTCGACGTGATCACGCTGCCGCTCTACTACGGTTTGGGCGACCCGGCATGGCGGCATTGGGCGCGCGTCTGGGAGGT
>JANOKV010000131.1:0-5674 GCA_031419415.1 Hyphomicrobiales bacterium
CGCGCCTGCCGCCAGATAGCCAAAGGTCGGCGTCATGAGGGAGGCGGCGCCTTCCACCATCGAGGTGTCGACGATCTGGCCCTTGCCAGAACGCTGCGTCTCGATGTAGGCCGCCAGCACGCCGACGACCATATAGAGCGCGCCCCCGCCGTAATCGCCGATGAGATTGAGCGGAGGAACCGGGCCTCCCGCTCTCGTGCCGATGGTATGCAGGGCGCCGGTCAAGGCGATGTAATTGATATCGTGGCCGGGCGTGTGGGCGATCGGGCCATCCTGACCCCAGCCGGTCATGCGGCCATAGATGATCCGGGGATTGCGCGCGAAGACGACGTCGGGCCCGAGGCCCAACCGTTCCATCACGCCGGGCCGAAACCCTTCGATCAGAATGTCGGCCTTGGCGCACAACTCGAGTGCGGCGGCGACGGCCTCGGGGTTCTTGAGGTCGAGCGCGATGTTGCGACGCCCGCGTAGCGTGGTCGAGGTGGCCGGCGATTTTTCAGCCGCGCTGACGTTGGCGGCCCGATCGATGCGGATCACTTCGGCGCCCATATCGGCCAGCATCATGCAGGAGAACGGGCCAGGGCCGATGCCTGCGAATTCGACGACTTTCACTCCGGTAAGGGCGCCCATGTGTCGTTCCTCCAGCGTTTCGGGGCCGCGCGCGGTCGCGGCGGTTTGCAGGGATGGCGACAGGCCACATCCTATCGGTATGATGGCCCGGCAGCCGATGACAGGAGAATATCATGGCACTTTACGAACTGCGCACCTACACCCTCTACGTGGGCAAAATGGCCGAGGCGACGAAGCTCTACACGGAGCTCGGCTACCCCGCGCTCGAAAAGGGCGGCCACCACAAGAAGCTCGTCGGATATTTCCAGGGCGACACGGGAACGATCAACCAGATCGTCCACATGTGGAAATTCGACGACGATGGCGACCGGCGCAAACACTGGGCGGGCGTGTTCGCCAACAAGGACTTCGTCGAAGGGTTCGCATCGAAGTTCCGTCCCCTCGTGATGTCGCAAGACGTAAAACTGCTGACGGCCGCGCCCTGGGGGCCGCATCCGTGAGTGAGTGAGGGAGCAAGGTGACATGCCCCTTGTCTGACATCCTCGGGCTTGGCCCGAGGACCCATTTCTCCGTAGGCTCGGCGTGTAGATGGCGGGCAGTGACGGTGGTGGGCTAGCGGCCGCAATTCAGCTCACCCATGCTGCTCGACGGGTCCTCGGGACAAGCCCGAGGAGGACAACCTGGGGGACAATCGGGAGGCGACAGCGTGTGGCGTCACCCCGACCCAGATTGCAGTCTCTACTTCTTCGCCATCGTGGGCATGCGGTAGCGATCGTCGGGGTTCAGCCAGCCTTTGAACTGGGGCTTGCGTTTGGCGGCGAAGGCGGCGCGCGACTCCATCAAATCGCCCTTGTCGCCATGGTCGTGCAATTTGTCGGCGAGCGCTTTGTGGGCATCGGAGGGCTCGGGACGCATCTGGCGCATCATGTGGACCGTGTTGACGCGCGAGGCCGGCGGCAGCGACATCAGATGCTCGGCCATGGTCAGGGCCGTCGGGATCAACTCGGCCTGAGGCGCCAAGCGATTGAGGAAGCCGATCTGATAAAAGCGTTCGGCGGTGAAGCGGAAGCCCAACGCCATTTCCATCGCGATCGGATAGGGCACGTTGGCGAGGTGGCCGTGATTGTAGCCGCCCAGCAGCCAGCGCTTGGCCTCGGAGACTTCGTAGACGGCCTCGGGAACCGAGACGCGCAGATCGGTGCGCTCCACCAACATGAACCCGCCCCCCATGGCGAAACCGTTGACGGCCGCGATGACGGGCTTTTCGAGCGTGCCGTCCATGAAGGGATCGGGGATCGTGGGGCGTGTGCCGCCCGGCGTCTTGGTGGCGAGCGTTTCCTTCATGTCTTCGCCCGCACAAAAGCCGCGACCTGTGCCCGTGAAGATCGCAACTTCGAACTCCTTGGAGTTGCGAAATTCGGTCCAAGTTTCGGCCAGCGCTTGGCGCATGTCCGTGCTGAGCGCATTCAGCCGCTCGGGGCGGTTCATGCGCACGACGAGAACTTGCCCGTGACGTTCTGTTTCGACGACTGCCATGCGACCCAACGCTCCTCGCTGATATCGGTACGGCCCCGTCGCCGCTCGATACTCAGACTAGAGCGAAACCCGGGCCCGTGAAAGATTGCTCGTTCGTGGCCGCTATCGGGGCGTTTCGTGGTCCGTTGCGGCCCAGGGCGGCCGGCCGATGGCGAGCCAGAGGACGAGCGTGGGCACGATGAACCATTGCAGCACAGGAGCGAGGCCGACCTCGATGAGCGGCAACGTCGGCATCCCGGCGGCGTAGGCCCAACTGCGGCGCACGTTGACGTTCATCCACTCGCTGTAGAGCGTGTAGCCGACGCCCAACGCCAGCACGAGCAGCCAGATGGCGCGCATGCCAGCGGCTGGCCATGTCGGCTGGTCGACAACCGCCAGAGCGATCAGCAGCGCCAGCCCCGCGATCATCGCGTCGCCGATCGTGCAATGAAGAATGGCGAACGTCTGTTGGCCCAATGTGCCCGTGGTCCAAATCGTGTAGAGCGGAAGCTGCACGATCTCCCACACGAGATGCAGCGAGAAGGAGGCCCACAGATAACGGCGCAGGGCGAGAGGCCACTGCGGCAGACGTCGATCGGCGCGCGTCATGGCGATCCTTGCGGTGTCCCAGCGATGAAACGACGAGGCAGGAGCCTTACAACTCGGTACGACCGAGTCGCAGGGCATTGCCGATGACGCTGACGGAGGACAGCGCCATCGCCGCCGCCGCGATAATCGGCGAGAGCGTAAGGCCGAGGAAGGGATAGAGCACGCCAGCCGCAATGGGGACGCCGGCCGCATTGTAAATGAAGGCGAAGAACAGGTTCTGGCGGATATTGGACATCGTGGCCGCCGACAGATGGCGCGCCCGCACGATGCCGCCCAAGTCGCCCTTCAACAGAGTGACCCCCGCGCTCTCCATGGCGACATCTGTGCCCGTTCCCATGGCGATGCCGACGTCGGCGGCGGCCAGGGCCGGCGCATCGTTGACGCCATCGCCCGCCATGGCGACGACACGCCCCTGCGCGCGCAGACGCTCGACGATCTTGGCCTTGTCCTGGGGCAGGACATCGGCTTCGACCTCGCTGATGCCGAGGCGACGGGCGACCGCCTGGGCGGTGGTGGCGTTATCGCCGGTGAGCATGACGACGCGAACGCCGGCCGCTTGCAGGGCCGCAATCGCTGCGGGCGTCGTCGCTTTGACTGGATCGGCGATGGCGATGATGCCGGCCACGTTGCCGTCGATCCCGACGAAAATGGCCGTGGCGCCATCGGTCCGCTGTGCGTTGGCCTCCGCCTCGAGGGAGCCGATGGCGATGCTCGCATCCGCCATGATGCGGGCATTGCCGATGACCAGCGCGCGGCCATCGACCGTGCCTACGACGCCCTTGCCGATCGGCTGATCGAAACTCTCAGGCGTGGTGAGCGACAGGCCCCGTTCAGTCGCCGCCCGAACGATGGCGGCGGCCAGAGGGTGCTCGCTCGAGCGCTCGAGACTGGCGGTGAGGCGCAGCAGTTCACTTTCTTCGATGCCGGGGGCCGTGCGTATCGCGACCACGCTCGGCTTGCCTTCTGTCAGAGTGCCGGTCTTGTCGACGACGAGGGTATCGACCTTCTCCATACGCTCGAGGGATTCTGCGTTCTTGATCAGCACGCCCGATTGCGCGCCACGGCCGACACCCACCATGATCGACATCGGCGTCGCCAGCCCCAAGGCGCAGGGGCACGCGATGATGAGCACGGAAACGGCGGCGATCAGCCCATAGGTGAAGCGCGGTTCCGGCCCCCAGAGGCCCCACGCCAAAAAGGCCAGCACAGCGACCGCGAGAACCATCGGTACGAACCAGCCCGAGACCTGATCGGCCAGCCGTTGAATCGGCGCGCGGCTGCGCTGCGCTTTCGCCACCATCTGCACGATCTGGGCGAGGACGGTGTCGCGACCCACTTTGTCGGCGCGCATGACGAAGGCGCCCGACTGGTTCATCGTGCCGCCGATGATGGTCTCTCCCGCCGCCTTGGTGACGGGCATCGATTCACCCGTCACCATCGACTCGTCGATGGCGCTGCGGCCTTCGAGGATTGCGCCATCGACAGGCACCCGCTCGCCGGGACGCACGCGCAGGCGATCGCCTGCCGCCACGAGATCGAGCGCCACGTCCTCGTCGCGACCGTCCGCCCGCACGCGCCGCGCCATCTTCGGCGACAGGTCGAGCAGCGCGCGGATAGCGCCGCTCGTCTTTTCGCGGGCGCGCAACTCGAGCACCTGACCCAGCAGGACCAGCACCGTAATGACGGCGGCAGCCTCGAAGTAGATCGGTACGGAGCCGTCGACCCCGCGCATGGCGGTCGGAAAGGCGCCGGGAAAAATCGTCCCGACGAGGCTGAATACCCAGGCAACGCCCGTTCCCATGGCAATCAGGGTGAACATGTTGAGGTTGCGCGTGCGCAGCGACGCCCAGCCGCGCTCGAAGAACGGCCAGCCCGCCCACACGACCACGGGGGTCGCCAGGACAAGCTGGACCCAATTGGAGGTCTGCTGGCCGAGCCATTGATGAAGGCCCGTCAAATGCCCGCCCATCTCTAGGGCGAAGACGGGGAGCGTGAGCGCCAGTCCAAACCAGAACCGCTGCGTCATGTCGGCGAGTTCGGCGTTGGGACCGGTGTCCGCCGTGACGGTCTCAGGCTCGAGCGCCATGCCGCAGATCGGACACGAGCCCGGCCCTTCTTGGCGGATTTCGGGATGCATCGGGCACGTGTAAATCGCGCCCTCGACAACCGGTTCGGCTGCTCGGGACTGAGGGGCGAGGTACTTCACGGGATCGGCGATGAACCGCTCGCGGCAGCGCGCGCCGCAGAAATAATAGGGGTGTCCACCGTGCGTGTGCCGGTGTTTGGCGGTGTGTCTATCGACGGTCATGCCGCAGACGGGATCGATCGAGGTATGGCCACCGGGGGCAGGACCGCTGGGGTCTTGCTGCGTGCCGTGGGTCTGAATCGCCATGACGAACTGCTCCTCGATCGCCGGGCCGGCCCCTTCGAAATGGGATGCCGGAGGGCTTTGTTCAGCTTGACGCCTATACCCCAGGTGGGTATCAGTCAACCCATGAGAAAGTCGAAGTCATCCTGTCTGAAACGCTTGAGCCGCATCGAAGGTCAGGTGCGGGGTCTCGCGCGCATGGTCGAGGAGGATCGGTACTGTATCGATATCGTCACCCAGATCGCTGCGGCGCGCGCCGCTTTGCGACGGGTCGAGGACGAAGTGCTGCGCGATCACATCGCGCACTGTGTGGAGCACGCGATCGTATCTGGCGATGCGGTAGATCAAAGACACAAGATCGAGGAACTGATGGACGTCTTGACCCGGACCACGCGGTGATGGCCGGCGGTGCGGGCGTTCATCGGCTCCTCGGTTGCGTAACGGCGAGGCGGGACGTATATGGCCCAACAACGAACTGATTTGCCCCAGCGGCGCGGAGACCATGCGATGAACACCGAGCACGAGAAGCTCGTCGGCGAAATCAAGCAGTCGCTGGCGCTGCTGAGGAGGTCTCTTTGACTGGGAAACCGCCGAAGGCCGCCTCGCTGACCT
>JANOKV010000132.1:0-8793 GCA_031419415.1 Hyphomicrobiales bacterium
CGGTGCGCACACTCACCCGACGCTGCCTTCCAGCGAAATGCCGATCAGTTTTTGCGTCTCGGCCATGAATTCCATGGGCAACTGTTGCAGCACGTCGCGAACGAAGCCATTGACGATCAAGGCGATAGCTTCCTCTTCGGACAACCCGCGCTGGCGGCAATAGAAGAGCTTGTCATCAGAGATCTTGGAGGTGGTCGCCTCATGCTCGAAGTGAGCAGAAGCATTCTTCGCTTCGATGTAGGGCACGGTATGGGCGCCGCACTTGTTACCAATCAACAGGCTGTCGCAATTGGTAAAATTGCGCGCGTTCGTGGCTTTGCGATGGGCCGAGACGAGGCCGCGATACGTGTTTTGCGACTGTCCGGCCGCGATGCCCTTGGAGATGATCTTGCTCGAGGTGTTTTTTCCCAGGTGAATCATCTTGGTGCCGCTGTCGACCTGCTGGCGGCCGTTCGAGATGGCGATCGAGTAGAACTCGCCGCGGGAGCCGTCGCCGCGCAGAATGCAGCTCGGGTATTTCCAGGTGATGGCCGAACCAGTCTCGACCTGGGTCCAGGAAATCTTGGAGTTGCGGCCGCGGCAGTCGCCGCGCTTGGTCACGAAATTGTAGATGCCGCCTTTGCCGTTCTTGTCGCCCGGATACCAATTCTGCACCGTCGAATACTTGATCTCGGCGTCATCGAGTGCGATCAGCTCGACGATGGCCGCGTGCAACTGGTTTTCATCGCGCATCGGGGCCGTGCAGCCCTCGAGGTAGGACACATACGAGCCCTTTTCCGCAATGATGAGCGTGCGCTCGAACTGACCCGTGTTGCGCTCGTTGATGCGAAAATAGGTCGACAGCTCCATCGGGCAGCGCACGCCTTCGGGGATGTAGACGAACGATCCATCCGAGAACACAGCCGAATTCAAGGCTGCGTAATAGTTGTCGGACTTCGGAACGACAGTTCCCAGATACTTGCGAACCAGCTCGGGATGCTCTTTCAGGGCCTCCGAAATCGAGCAAAAGATCACGCCGGCCTTGGCAAGCTCTTTGCGAAACGTGGTGACGACGGAGACCGAGTCGAACACGGCGTCGACTGCGACCCGGCCCGACATCTGCGCATAGCCATCGGCCTCGTCCAGATCGCTGGGTTCACCGGACTTGCGCACACCGGCGAGCAATTCCTGCTCCTTCAGAGGGATGCCGAGCTTGGCATAGGTCGCCAGGATCTCCGGATCGACTTCGTCGAGCGACTTGGGCCCGGCGGTGCCTTTGGGGGCAGCGTAGTAGTAGAGGTTTTGGAAATCGATCTTGGGATAGTCGACCTTGGCCCACGTCGGCTCGGTCATGGCGAGCCAACGCTCGTAGGCATCCAAACGCCAGTCCAGCATCCAGGAGGGCTCGCCCTTCTTGGCCGAGATGAAGCGCACGATATCGGCGTCGAGGCCCTTAGGGGCCATATCGGACTCGATGTCCGTCTCGAAGCCGTACTTGTACTTGTCGACGTCGAGGGAAGCGACTTGCTCGATCGTCTGTTGAACCGCTGCCATTCACGTCTCCAGTACCGAATGCGAACTCAGGCCGCGCGCGCGACCCGCGCTGTGATGTCTTTGAAGGCCGCCAAGAAGGCGGCGATGTCGTTTGTTGTCGTCGTCGCCCCGAGGCTGATGCGGATCGCGCCGCGCACGAGGTCAGGATCGAGGCCCATGGCGCCCAGTACGTGGCTGGCGGCGACCGTGCCCGATGAGCAGGCCGAACCCGCACTCACCGCGATGCCCGCCAAATCGAATGCGGCCACCAGCGTCTCCGCTGAGCGGCCCGACACGGCAAGGCAAGTCGTGTTGGGAAGGCGGGGGGCGTCGCGCCCGATGATCATCACATCGGGGGCCCATGCCAGCACGTCGGCTTCGAGCCGGTCGCGTAGGGCGGTTATGCGATTGACCGATCCCAGATCGCGCGCGGCCTCTTGGGCAGCCGCACCGAACCCGGCGATCGCGGCGACATTTTCGGTGCCCGCGCGCTGGCGTCGTTCCTGGCCGCCGCCGATCATCAGGGGTGCGAGGGGTGCATCGGGCGCGACGATCACTGCGCCGACGCCCTTCGGGCCGCCGATTTTGTGGGCCGAGATCGTCATATAATCGAGGCCCGAGGCCGCGCAATCGAGCGGCGCCCGGCCCACCATCTGAACAGCATCGCAGGCAACGCGGATACCATGCGACTTGGCGCATGCGATCGCAGCGGCGAGGGGCTGGATGACGCCGGTTTCATTGTTGGCGGCTTGCAAGGTGAGAAGCGCGTCGCCCGGCGATGCGGCCACGGCTTCGCCGGCATTGGCCAGGGCGTCAGCGAGGGCGGCGAGGTCGATGACGCCGCTGCGCGTGGCGGCGACTTCACGGGTGTCGCCGTGGCGCGCCTCGATCGAGGCCAGAACGGAGGCGTGCTCGATGCGCGAGAAAAACACCGTCCGCCAGGGCTGGCGATGCACCCAGGCATTCGCTTCCGTGGCGCCGCTGGTGAAATAAACAGCGCGCGGCGATGCCCCCACGAGAGCTGCGACCTGCTCGCGCGCGTTCTCGATCTGACGGCGGGCAGCGCGCCCCTCGGCATGGACCGAAGACGGATTGCCCACGACATCCAGGGCCGCGAGCACGGCGTCCCGCGCAACCGGACGCAGAGGCGCCGTCGCATTCCAGTCGAGGTATGTCCGGGCCCCGTTCATTCGACTGCGATCTCCCGGGACCGACGCGCGCGGACGGCTGGCGCGCGGCGCGCGCTGGCGGGGATGCCCTCCAACACGTCGCGCAAAGTGACGTGCGACAGGAATGCGCCGATTTCGTCGCCCAGCGCATCCCAAAGTCCGTGCGTCAGGCATCTTTGATGGCCCAGGCAGGGGGCAGCATGCTCGCCAGTGCAGCGGGTCATGCGCACCTCTTCTTCCACGGCGGCCATGACGTCGGCTACGGTAATTTCTTCGGCGGCTCGCCCGAGGCGATAGCCGCCAGCCCGGCCACGCGCACTCTCCACGAGGCCCGAACGGCGCAGCCGCAGGAAGATCTGCTCGAGGTAGGCCAGTGAAATTTGTTGACGCTCGGAGACGGCCGACAATGGCACCGCTTCCAGGCCCGCGTGCTTGGCGAGATCGGCCATCGCCATCACGGCGTAGCGACCTTTGGTATTGAGATCCACGCTGGTCTCTCCGATTGCGCCGGCCAGCCACGACGACGTCGAACATCGACATGCGAAGCGGCCCGGCGCCTTTGTCCTTGCATCGTCTGCCGGTAAGCGTGCTAAGAAGCGGGTCTCTCGACCTGTGAGGCACACCACGGAGGCCCGAGGGCAGCGGCGGTGGTCTGATGCTCAGAGCCGTCCACCTCGATGGCTATATGGAAATTCCGAGCAGCGGAGTCAAGTATAAATCACCGATGGGCGACGCGCCGTAACGTCGTGGCCCGCCTCCGGTGCACCGCCGCATTCGACACGCCGACCAACCCCGGAGCCGGAGCGTTCCCGCCTATGCCCGAGATCATTCTCAACGGACCATCCGGTCGCCTCGAAGCGCGTTATCACCACGCTGGCCGGATCGACAGCCCTATCGCCCTCATCCTGCATCCGCACCCGCAATTTGGCGGCACGATGAACAACCCGATCGTCTATAATCTCTATTACGCGTTCACCGAACGGGGCTTTTCGGTGCTGCGCTTCAACTTTCGCGGCGTGGGCCGCAGCCAAGGCTATTTCGACAACGGACCCGGTGAGCTGGCCGATGCCGCCTCCGCGCTCGATTGGTTGCAATTGCAGAACCCAGACGCCCGATCGTGCTGGATCGCAGGCGTCTCGTTCGGCACCTGGATTTCGATGCAATTGCTGATGCGCCGGCCCGAGATCGACGGCTTCATCTGCGTGGCGCCGCCCGCCAACCTCTACGATTATACGTTCCTCGCGCCCTGCCCGTCGTCGGGCCTTCTGTTCAGCGGTGACAAGGACAAGGTCGTGCCCAGCCAGTCGGTGGCCGAGCTGTCGGTCAAGACGAAGACGCAGAAGGGCATCAAGATCGAGCACCAGATCATCGAAGGCGCCAACCACTTCTTTGCCGACCAGCTCGATCAGATCAAATCCAAGACCGGCGAATACGTCGATCGCCGGATGGTCGAGATTCTGGAAGCCAAACGGGCGAAAGAATAACGGGTCCGCCCGCGCGACGCGCGCAGCCGATACCGGTCCGGATGCCACGGAAACCAGCCACCGGCTGGTCCCGCTGCCGGATCAGGCGGCCCGGCGCAACGCCGGAGTCGAGAGCGCTTCGGCGATGACGTCGACGGCGCGGCTCCAATCCACGTCCCCCGTTGCGGCGACGCCGAAGGCCGCCATCGCATCGGCTGGGCTGCCCCCGTCACGGAAAATCCGCGCGCAGGCTTGACGGGCAAGGCCCATCGATTGATGCCACTCGATCGGGTTGATGTGGCCCGGGCTCGGTTCTGCGGCGTCCACGTTTTCCATGGTGGACATGGTGCGAAACACGGGGGTCGTCCAGGTGAGCTGGCGGGTCTGGGACTCGATGTTCATGGGGGTGCTCGCTCGTGCTGTCGTTCGACACTGGGAAGAACTTGCAGGCAAGCATCTCGAGCGCGGTGGCAACGCTACGCGAAACCATGGAATGCGCTACCTCGACGTGACCGCTAAGTCACAGGCTCGAGACGCTTGCCGTATCGTGAGAAGGGCCGGAGCCCTTCCAATGGTGCAGCCGATGGACCAGGACGATGCCTGCAGATGGCAGCATCCTGCCGGTCGATGGATCACTTCGTGTTCGTCGCCTCGAGACGCGCAGCCACACCCTCGAGAACGGATCGCAACGCATCACTCAAGGGACGCCACGCGATGACAGGCGCGTCACTTTCAATGGCAGGCGGTCGGGTCGGCATTGCAGCACCTCTCAATTCAACACCCGGGAGCTGCGCAATGGCGCACCCGACCGACGCGGCGCTGCCGAACCTTCGACCGACGATGCCACATACGCAAAACGGGGGAGGGGCGTTTCCACCGCAGCCTTTTCTCGACCTATCGGAGACAACCTGCTCAGCCGCTGTCGTGCACGCTGTAACAATCGTTCAACGGCGGCTTGCTTGGCTCTCGAGAGAGAGGTGAGAATTCGGCTCTTCGGTGTGTCGGAGGAAGGTTCCGGCAAACGTGACGCAACGCGACGCAACTGAGACGCGACTGAACGCAACACGGACACAACTGAGAGGGACGCAACACGCGGGGACTGGAAGCTCGGCGACGCAACGCAGGGGGACGCAACACTGACTGACGCACTTGGAACGCTGGACTGACGTGGCCCCGATACGCTGGCGGCCGTTACGCGGGACCGGCACAAAACCGACTTCGGCAAGCCGGTCGGACCACACGACACAGGATCGACAGACACGCCGAACTCGACTTTGAAACGCGATTTCGACGGTGTCCGATTCAACGCGAGAGGGGGGTACTCGTTCCGAACCATTGACTAGGGACCCTCTCGTTACTCACGACTCGATGTTCACTTCGTGTTCTGCGTACGGGAGCCAATTAGCCGTTGCATTGTGACGACACCACGACGGAAATTCGGACGTTTCATGGATATTTGGTTGACAGCCATTCACAATTCTCCCGGACCCAAGAATCACATGGGTTTCGGCGGGCAGGGGCGGGAGCCCCGGGGAATGAGCCAACTGTGGATAAGTGCGCGCCTTGGCGCTATTTTGCGTGGCGGGCAGCCTGCAATGTCGCCGCGGCGAGCGCGAGCGAGGCCAAAACGTTCCAGCCCGCGAACGACAGTCCGAGAAAACGCCAGGCGGCCCGGTCACAGCGAATGACCGGCGTCGCGGTGCCGAGCTGTTGCAGCAAGCCCCCCACCGATCGCTGCACAGGCCCCGCCGCAGACGCGCAGGTGTCGGGGCCGAGCCAGAATTGCCATTCCGCGCCCGCGTGATAGACGCCCAGACCCGCATTCGCCAGGAACGCCAGGGCGACGGTGAAAAAGCTCAACCGCGCCAGCAACGGTCGGTCGGCCGCGACCAGCACCAGGGCCACAAACAAGACCGGGATGGCCGCGTAGTAGGCCCACCGCTGCATCAGGCAGAGGGGACAAGGCGCCAAGCCGCCCAGGTGCTCGAACCCCAGCGCGACAGCCATGCTGAAGAGCGCCACCAGCAGGGCGGCGGCGCCCAGGCGATACGCCGAATGAAGGTCTTGCGCCCTGCTATGCAGGATCATGCCGCACCGGTTTGGCGTGCTGGAGGTCTCGTCAGAACAGAAACCTGATAGCGACGAACCCACCGATCAGCAAGACGGCGGAAATGGTCGTGACGAGCATCAGGCGTTGTTCGATAAATTTGCGAATCGGCTCACCGAACCAATAAAGAAGGCCCGCCACGAGAAAAAAGCGCATCGCCCGCGCGCCTATACTCGCCAGGATGAACGACACCAGGTTCATCTCCGCGACGCCGGCCGAAATGGTCAGCACCTTGTAGGGAATGGGCGTCATGCCTTTGATCAGCAGGATCTGCACCCCGTAATCCTGAAATAGCGCCCGCAAGGGAACGAGCGCGTCCGCCTTGCCATAAAACGCCAGGATCGGTTTGCCGACACTCTCCAGGAGAAAGAAGCCGATGGCATAGCCCGCGATCCCGCCGAGAACTGACGTGACGGTGGCCAGCGTTGCAAAAAACCAGGCCTTGGCCCGGTTCGCCAGCACCATCGGGATCAACATGATGTCGGGCGGAATGGGAAAGAACGAGCTTTCCGCAAACGACACGATGGCCAGCGCCAGCGGCGCCCGGGGGCCGCGCGCCATCGCCATCATCCAATCGTAGAGCCGCCGGATCATTTGGCCTGATTAGGTGTTTCAAACGGCGGTGTCTATGCGGCGGGTCGGGCGCGGCTGTCGCGGCCCGTCTCATCCCAATGAAAACGGGACCAGCAAGATGGCCGGCCCCGTGGGTTTGGCAGGTTGAGGAGCGCTCAATAGAGGCATGCGACGGTGGGAGATGGCTGGACCTGCAGACTGGAGGACGCCGCAGCATCGGCCCGACGACCGAACAGACGCTTGAACAGGGCTGCGACGTAGACCGCGCGTTCACGATGGGCGCGGGCGATGACGCGTTGGACGTGGTCGCGGTCGACACCATAAGAATTTTGTGGGTGCTGATGCATCGTGCGTCTCCAGATCTCATGACCTTCACGGTCGTTGGAGGTGGCCTTTTTTGCGCTTATGACCACCTTATGGAGCGGAATATGGATTGCGCCATGCCCATAAACAAACGATGATTTCGCATCCGATGCATTAGAAAAGCTCATCAGTCCATGTCTCGACCCTTACCCCCCTTGAACGCCCTTCGTGCGTTCGAAGCCACCGCCCGGCACTCGAGTTTTACGCGGGCTGCCGACGAGCTCGCCGTCACGCCAGCGGCTCTCAGCCATCAGGTGCGCGGCCTCGAGGAGTTCTTGGGCCGACAATTGTTCGAACGGCGCACGCGCAGCATCGCGCTGACCGAAGCCGGAGCCGCCCTCTATCCGGGCCTGCATGCCGCGTTCCTGCAAATCCGGCAATCGGTCGACCTGCTCGACCGAGACGCGCCCGAACGCATCCTCGTCGTCAGCGCGCCGCCGGGTTTCACGGCCAAGTGGCTGGCGCCCCGCCTTTATCGATTCCTTCTCGCCAACCCCGAGATCGACACGCGGATTTCGGCCTCCAAGGAACTTGCCAACTTCGCCTCCGATGGGGTGGATCTGGCGATCCGCAATGTGCGCGGGTCGACACCGGGTTTGTGGTCGCGCAAACTGATGGACATCCACTTGCTGCCGGTCGCCAGCCCCCGCCTGTTGGCCGAGCACGGTGGCGTCTCGACGCCCGAAGACCTGCGGCGCTTGCCCTTGATCCACGACGACATGCTGGGGCGCCTGCCCGGCATGCCAACGTGGACGGAGTGGCTGGCCGAGGCCGGCGTCATTGGCCTCGATCTCAGCCGGGGCCTGCGCTTCAACAGTCCCGATCATGCGTTGGAGGCGGCTGGCGAAGGGGCAGGCGTCCTGCTGGCGCAGCGCGAGCTCGCCCACGACGATTTGCGGTCTGGCCGCCTCGTTGCGCCGTTCGATCTGACGCTAACAGCGGAACGGACGTTCCAAATCGTATGTCCGTCCGGGCGCGAGCAACGGCCGAAGGTGCGCCTCTTTAGTGATTGGCTGCTCGGTGAAGTCGAGCGAATGGGAGACGCCGTGCCCCAAGATCGAACAGGCTAACGCGTCACCGTCAGATTCCGACAGGCAGCGCTGGCAGGCCGTGGGCGGCGCGCGCGGTCAGGCATTCGTCATCGCCCATAACGCAGGCGCGGCAGACGGCGGGGCGGACGGCATAAATGGAGCACGACGCGACGACGCCGACCTTGCCCAGCAGAGCCGAGCAGCGCACACCCACACAGCGCATACCCGATTGGTTCGCAGCGACGAAAGCCGGTGGTATGCGGTCGAGTTCGTCGTCGGACTCGGTGGAGAAGCGTGGCCAACTGGCGTCGTAGGCGCAGCAGGCGCCGCACGCCTGGCAAAAATCCTGAACGCTGGTCGGGGCGTCGAGCGGCACGACACATCCTTATCCATCGCGACGCAAAAACGCCGCCCTCGATGAAGAGAGCGGCGCCAGACGGAGCGGTGAGGCTCCGTCGAATCCGATAGGCTTACGCCTCTTGGATGTTGGCAACGGCCATTTTGCCCGTGCGACGATCTTCCTGCGTGTCGAAGGCGACCTTTTGGCCTTCGACGAGGCTGCGCATGCCAGCGCG
>JANOKV010000133.1:0-8129 GCA_031419415.1 Hyphomicrobiales bacterium
AGAATCGAAGGATGCTTGAATTGAGCAAGCGCACGAGCCTCGGTGGTGAAGTTCTCGAGGCCGCGATGATAGATGGGACCGCTCGTTCCGTTTGGGCGAACAGTCATGCCCTCGCGGTAGCTGAAGGCCTGAGGGAAATACTCCTTGATCGCGTATTTTTTGCCGAGGCGCGAATGCTTGGCAAGATAGGTAATTCCAAAACCACCCGCGCCGAGCAAACCACCGACGACATAGTGGTCGATCCGCGTCCCCATCGGGAGCGGTAACCTGGCGCCCAGGTCTCCGGTGATCTGACCTTGTCTGTCGTCCATTGCCGGGCTGATTTCTTTACTGCCGTCTGAAGAGAATACATATCACGTTCCAGCGTCCGGCGTCTGCGAACATGGCGAGGTCCGATCGGACGGGTTGCGGCTTGCAAAACGCGACAAAGACCATCTGCAACTCGGTATCTTGGATGGTCTCCTTTCCTATCGCGCCCAACCATGCGATGCGGTTTGACAGCGCGCTGCGAACCCGTCCAACTTGGCGGCGCCGACCAACAGGACAATGACAGCGAGGAGTTTTTTATGAAGACAGTTCAGGGAATGCTGGCGGAGGCCAATGCCGAGGTGCCGCGCATCAGCCCGGAAGACGCAAAGGCGCTCGTGGGTCAGCCCAATGTCGTATTCATCGACGTGCGCGAACCACCAGAAGTCGCGACTGCTGGAAAAGTGCCCGGCGCTCTCACGATACCGCGCGGTCTCGTCGAGTTTCGCGCGGACCCCGCATCGCCGCAGCATGAAGCCGCGATCGGTAGCGCCAAGACGATCGTCGCCTATTGCGCATCCGGCGGCCGTTCCGCGCTGGTGGGAAAAACCCTGAAGGACATGGGCTACAAAGACGTGCGCAACCTCGGCGGCTTCAAGGGTTGGGTCGATGCCGGTGGAGAGATCGAAAAGATTTGATTGAGACCAATCCGGCCGTTGATCGAGGCCTCGGGCTCGCGGGAGGCAACGCGCTCCCGCGAGTCGACACGATCACGGTTACAAGCGGCCCATAAGCAGAAGGACGACGAGGATAATGAGCACAGTTCCGGCAATTCCCGAGGGGGCATAACCCCACTGGCGGCTGTGATTCCAAGTCGGCAACGCCCCGATGAGGGCGAGGACCAGGATGATGATGAGGATGGTGCCGATGGTCATGAGTTTGGTTCCTGGAGAGGGGTTTCCGGCACATAGGACGTGAACTGCAGAGTGGCCAGCCCCATCAACGGGTAGCGGTACGCTTCGGTTCCATCGGCGCACACGAGTTCGCCACCAGTTTATCTGTCTCGAAAATACGCGGTCGGCGATTGCAATCGGCCCATGCGGTCACCCGCTGGGGTGTTCGCGCCGAGGGATGCGCGCGCACGATGCACAGGCGCCGCTGTGGCTCCCGTCGCCGCCGACATCGATCAATCGACGTACCGCACCTTTGCCGATTTCAGCAAATCTTCGATGCCACCGAGATTGGTGAAGCCGTCACGGATCTTCTGTTGCGTCGAGACTTCGGCCTCCAGCACCTTGGCGATGATGGGCAGTAGGCGGTCCAAGTCCGCTTGCGGAATAATGACGATGCCGTCTCGATCACCGATCACGACGTCGCCCGAACTGACGGTGAGACCACCGACAACGACGGGGAAACCGACGCGTCCTGGACCACTGCGCACGCACGAATTTGGCGTGATGCCCCGGCAGAACAGAGGGATGCCGACGGGTAGCAAGCCAGCCAAGTCCCGCATCATGCCATCGACAACGAGGCCCCCGATCCCCTTCCGCTTGGCCATGATGGCGACGTTGTCACCGATGACTGCCGAGTGTGGAAATCCTTCGGTGGCCGAGATCAGGACGTCGCCCGGCTGGGCAATCGAAAGGGCTGCGAGTATGGCGAGGTTGTCGTTGGGTCCTGTTTCACACGTGATGGCCGTGCCGAGAATGAGGCTGCATGCCGGATCGAGGGGTTTGATGCTGGCGTCGAGCCCACCCCGGCCGTCCATCGCATCGACGGCTTGGCCCGTTTGCACGCCCTTCAATCTGGCGAGCTTTTCGGCAGATGGCCGCGCCCAGGACTTCTTGATCGTGAGAACGGGGGGATCTTCCAGCATGGCCAAGCGCTCCTCGACGCGACTCTATCGTTGCCGACGAGCCTAGCCGCGCGGCGCGATGAATGCAAAACGACGGTGTCCAGTAGCCGCCGTTGGTCGTCGAGACCGTCTCAAATCTCCACGCCCAGCATGAGCCCGATGTTCTGCACGGCCGCGCCCGACGCGCCTTTACCGAGATTGTCGAGGCGCGCGATCAGGACGGCATGGCCATGGCCTGCGTTGGCGAAGACGCGCAGCTCGAGCTGATTGGTGTCGTTGAGGGCGAGCGCATCGATCCGGCCGCCCTTGGTCGAGGCATTATCGGCTTTCACGACGGTGACATACTTTGAACCGGCAAAATGCGCCTCGAGCGCAGCCTCGAGATCGCGCGCGCTGGTCTTGCCGCGCAGCGTATCGAGATGCAGCGGCACCGACACCAGCATGCCTTTGAAGTAATTGCCCACCGACGGCACGAAGATCGGCCGCCGGGTCAGGCCGCTGTAGCGCTGCAATTCCGGCCCGTGTTTGTGCGCCAGGCCAAGGCCATAGATCTCGAAGAGTGGCGCCCTGCCGGCCTCGTAGGCCCCGATCATCGATTTGCCGCCGCCGGAGTAGCCAGAGACCGCATTGACCGTGATGGGATAGTCGGGCGGAATGAAGCCCGCTTCGACCAGGGGCCGGATCAGCGCAATGCCGCCGGTCGGGTAGCAACCGGGATTGGATACGCGCCGCGCGCTCGCGATCGCCCTGGCCTGGCCGGCGTCCATCTCGGGGAACCCGTAAGTCCAGCCTTCGGCAACGCGGTAAGCCGTGGAGGCATCGATGATTTTTGGAGCGTCAATGCCGAGTTGATCGGCAAGGGCAACCGCTTCGATCGCCGCATCGTCGGGCAGACAGAGCACGACGAGGTCGACCTCTTTCATCAGGGCTTGCCGGGCGGCGGGGTCTTTGCGCTTGTCGGGTGCGATCGAGCGCACCTCGACGCCGGAGACCTTGGCCAGCCGCTCTCGGATTTCGAGGCCCGTGGTGCCGGCTTCGCCGTCGATGAAGACGGTGGGCTGGGTATGCGTTTTGCCCGACATGGCGGATTTCGAAGGCGTGAGGGTGTTGGTCGTCATGGCTGTCCTCGGCGTTCAGATCGGCGGGAGAATGGGGGAGAGGGTCTGAAAAAGCAAA
Organism: Hyphomicrobiales bacterium; assembly: GCA_031419415.1. Lineage (GTDB taxonomy): Bacteria > Pseudomonadota > Alphaproteobacteria > Rhizobiales > Hyphomicrobiaceae. Next base: position 3,278 of record JANOKV010000133.1, read on the forward strand.
AACCGCGCTCGGAGGGGCGCGGTTCTGGCGAAATCGGGTGCGTTCAGGCAGCCGTCATCGCGTCCGCGCGGAAATCTCCGGGCGGCGACGTCGGACGACGATGTGTGCGATGTGCTGCATGGGAAGCACGTATGCTCGGGTCGAGCGGGAGTGTCAACGGTCCCGCGTCACTTTTTGATAACGACGCCGGACCCGCAACGCCGGGTCCGCTGGCGCTCACCCAAATTTGGCAGCGTGACCCAATATAGCATGACCAGCGTGACGCTGGAATCATTTTTTCACCGAAATCACGACCCCTTCCCCTCGGGCGCCGACAGCGGCAGGCCCAACATCACGCGGCGTTTGAGCCAGGGGGAGGGGCGATAGCGGGGTTCCTGGTAGAAGGCGTGCAGCCGTTCCAGGATGAAAAGTACGCGTTTGGGGCCGATGCGATCCCCCCATTCGATCGGGCCGAAGGGATAGCCCAGACCCAGCTTGGCCCCCTTGTCGATATCAGCGGGCACACCAATGCCGCGCTGGGCCACGTTGCAGCCGACGTTGATTAGGGCGGCCACCGCGCGCTGGGCGACAAAACCCGGGCTGTCGTTGATCACGATCACCGGCTGACCGTCGTGGCCGAGCACGCCATGCGCCATGTCGCGATAGTTCGACGCCGTCATCGGCGACACCATCAAGGTTCGTGGACCCTTGAGGCCGAACAGCACATCGACCGCGACGGCGCGCGCACCGTCGTATTTCAGTTCCGCTATCGCTGTCGTCAGGTCGTAGCCGACGGGCGTGAGGATGATCAGCGCATCCTTGCTGGGCGCTGAGCCGGTTTCGATCTCGACGCCAGTGGTTTTCAGGTAGGCGAGGAACGGCGCCTGCAAATCCTGGTTATGGTCGGACGGGCGCACCCAGACCGATTTGGGCCGCGTGGCGGGCGCGGCTTTCGGCGGCGTCTCGACCTTTTTCCCGTCCGCGTAGGTGTACCAGCCGGCGCCCGTCTTCTGGCCATAGAGTCCACCGGCCGCGCGCAGCGCCATCAGGGGCGAGGGCACGTAGGCTGGCTCGTGATAGAACTGCTCATACATCGACTCCATGGCGGCGACGCCGACGTCGATGCCAACCACATCGGACAGCGTGAACGGCCCCATGCGAAAGCCCGGTGCGCCCGTAATGATGCGGTCGATCTCTTCGAACGTGGCGATGCCTTCGAGCAGCATGCGTTGGCATTCCGGCCCCATGCCGCGGCCGATGTGATTGACGAGGAAGCCGGGGCTATCGATGCACAACACCGGTTCGCGCGTCATGCGCCGGCCGATAATCATCAGGGCCTCGCATACCCACGGCGCCGTCTTGAGGCCGGGGATCACCTCGACGAGACGCATCAGCGGCACGGGATTGAAGAAGTGCATGCCAGCGCACCGCTCGGGATGCTTGGTGCGCGCTGCGATCGCGGTGACCGCCAACGACGAGGTGTTCGACGCGATGATGGTCTGCGGTGGGGCGACGGCGTCGAGCTTCTCGAACAGGTCCTGCTTGATGTCGAGCCGCTCGAACACGGCTTCGATGATGACATCGGCGCGCGCAACTTCGGCCAGACTGGTGGCGACAGTAATGCGATCGAGCGCGGCTTTTGCCTGATCTGCGGGCATTTGCCCCTTCTCGACGCTACGGTCGAGCATCTTGCCGATGAACTCTTTGGCGGCCGCCGCTCCGCCCGGACGTTCGTCGTAGGCGATGACGTTCATGCCGCCGGCCGCCGATACTTGCACGATGCCGCGGCCCATGGTCCCGGTGCCGATGACGGCGAGGGTCAAGTCCGATTTCGTCGCGTCGAAGGTCATGGCGCTATCCTCGGATGGTCGACTTTGCTGCTGCCGGCAACCTAGGACCAGTAGCCCCAACGGGCAACAGGAGGTGCAAAACGGAAAGCGGCCGGTCCCCGTTCTGGCTACATCCACCTTGCGCTGGATGGGAACTCGCGGGCAAACTGGCGAAGCACTGCGGAGGAGCATCGTCCATGAGCAGACCACCGGAAGAAGAATTCGGGTTTTCACCCGACACCGATGAACCAATCCCCTATCGAAAACGCATTCGCGATTACTATGTCACGCTGGGCTACGGCACGCCCTATCGATGGGCGAGTTATGCGGACGTGCCCTTCACGCCGATGACGAAGCCGCTCGCACAATCGCGCGTGGCGCTGGTCACGACAGCGGCGCCGTACAAACCCGATGCTGGGGACCAGGGGCCGGGCGCGCCTTATAATTCGGCGGCCAAGTTCTACAACGTCTATTCCATGCCGACAGACACCGACCCGGACTTGCGGGTCTCCCACATCGGCATCGACCGCAAGCACACGACGGCTGAAGACCAGAACACGTGGTTTCCGTTGCCGGTCATGCGCGATTTGGTGGCCGAAGGTCGCGTCGGGGACTTGGGCCCGCGGTTCCACGGCCTGCCGACCAATCGCAGCCACAAGACGACGTTGGACGTGGACTGTCAGGACCTTCTCGCTCGGGTCCTGGAGGACCGGGCGGACGCCGCGATCATCCTAGGGAATTGACCGGTGTGTCACCAGACCGTGAGTCTGGCCGCTCGCACCCTCGAAGCCGCTGGCATCCCGACGCTCGTCATGGGCTGCGGCAAGGACATCGTGGAACACGTTGGCGTGCCGCGCTTCCTGTTCTCGGATTTCCCGCTCGGCAACCCGGCCGGCAAACCCAAGGACAAGGCCTCCCAACGCGCCACGATGGAATGCGCGTTGCGCGTGCTCGAATCCGCGCCTGGCCCGCGAACCACGGTGCAGAACCCAATCCGCTGGAGCGCCGATCCCTCGTGGAAGCTCGACTATTCGAATATCGACCAACTGTCGAAGGAGGAGATCGCCCACCGCCGCGCCGAGTTCGATCGGGGCAAAGAGATTGCCAAGGCGCGGTTGATGGAAGATCGAGAAAAGAAAAGCGCGGCGGAGTGAGACTGCTCACGGACGCGGCGCGGTGGTCGACATTCGCCACGCGTTCGGATCAAGTAGGATGGCATTGCTTGCGGGGGCTCGGATGCCGTCGCGATGCGCACAACAGTGTCGAGAGCTGAGGAACGCCAAGTCATGGGAAGCAAAATCATCATCGTGGGTGCGGGCGCCGTCGGGGGCTATACCGGCGGCCATATGGTCAAAGCCGGTGAGGATGTGACCTTCATCGACACGTGGCCCGAGCACGTGGAGCACATGAAGAAACATGGCCTCAAGGTCTCGCACGCCAAGGATTTTCCCGAGTTCACCGTGCCTGTGCGCGCGCTGCATTTGACGGAAGTGCAGCAGTTCGCGAAAGAAAAGCCCTTCGACATCGCCTTCATCTGCGTGAAATCCTACGACACGATCTGGTCGACGACGATGATCCAGCAGTATCTGGCGCCGGATGGATTTGCCGTGTCGCTGCAGAACTGCATGAACGAGGAGTCGATCGCCTCGGTCGTCGGGTGGGGCAAGACGCTGGGCTGCATCGCGAGCTCCATTACGGTCAACCTGGCCGGACCCGGCCACATCCATCGCGGCGCCGGCAAAGGTGGGGCAGCGCACACGGTGTATCGCACGGGTGAGGTGCACGGCCTCGTGACGCCGCGCGCGCAGGAGGTCGGGCGTCTCGTCGCCACCGCCGACAGCGCACTCGTCACGACCAACTTGTGGGGCGAGCGCTGGTCCAAACTCGTTGCCAACTGCATGCAGAACGGCGTCTCGGCCTGCACGGGATTGGGTGGCGGCGCCATGTTGGAGAATGAAGCGATCCGCCGGTTCTCCGCGCGACTGGGCAGCGAAGTCATTCGCGTCGGTCAAGCCCAGGGCTATCAGCTCGAGGAAATTCTGCATCTGCCGGCCGAGACGATTGCGCGGGCTGGAGAGGGTGATGAAGCCGCGATGAAAGCCTACGAAGAGCAGCGCTTCAAAGATGCGGGCCGCGTCTCTGCCGAGCAGAAGCCCTCCATGGGTCAAGACATGGCCAAAGGGCGTCGGACGGAAATCAATTTCCTCAACGGCTATGTCGTGCGCGAAGGCCTCAAGGTGGGCAAGGCTTGCCCTGCTAACGCCAAATTGACGGAACTCGTCACAGCGGTAGAGCGTGGCGAGCTGAAAGCCGATCCGAAGAATATCGTCGATCTGCGGTTGAACTGAGCAAGCAACGCCGCCGTCATCGACCCAGCCTTCGGCGTTGGCGCGATGCGCCGACGTCGTGGCTTTCTGATCATTCGATGCGCCTTCGTGGAGTAACACCATGGCCGCCCCATCGATCGAAGACTGGATCGCGATCAACGTTCTCTTCATCCGCTATGCCACGGCGCTCGATCACGGCGAGGTGGACACAATCGTCGGCTGCTTCACCGAGGACGCGGTCGTCGACAGTCCCGTCATGGGCAGCTTCACCGGTGAGGTTGCGATCCGCGAATTTGCCGAGCGCAATGCCAAGCTGTTCAAGGCCGGTGCCCAGATGCGCCACGTTATTTCCAATGTGCAGATGGACGTCGAGGGCAATGCAGCCCGTGCATCGGCCTATCTCCTGAATTATCTGACGAAGGACGGAACGTGCGAATTGCTGTCTCCAGGCGAATATGAATGTCGCCTCGTCAAGGCGCGCGGCAAGTGGCGGTTCTCGTATCGGTTGGTGAAGCTCGACAAGGCTGTGGTGATCGAGGGGCGATAACTCGGCGCCGAGCGGCAAGGAGACGTCGAATGCTCATCACGCTTCTGGGGACTGGCGCGCCATTGATGCCCGATCGGGCCACCACGGGGATGCTCGTCACGGCGCCTGGCTGTGAACCGCTGCTCATCGATACATGCGGAGGGTTCGAACTCGCCCGCCAATTGGTAGCC
>JANOKV010000134.1:0-7671 GCA_031419415.1 Hyphomicrobiales bacterium
GGTCACCATGCAAATACCGGGCTCGCCGGTGACCTTGCCCCAGGCTTCCGCCATCATGGCGGCGCCTCCCTCCTGCCGGCAGATCACAGTCTTGATGCGATTGGAGTCGTGCAGTCCATCGAGCGCTGCCAGAAAGCTTTCTCCCGGTACGGTGAAGGCGGCGCTGACGCCCTGAGCTTCGAGTTGGTCGATCAGAATCTTGCCGCCGTGCCGCATCGGATTGCCTCGTGGGGTGTGTGGAAGGACTAGCTGCACCCATTTTAGGCCGGATTACCGGACGAGGCCACCACAGGCCGCAACCAGAACTGTTCGACGCGCGACAGCGCACGCGGGCCCGGTCACGATTTCGTGTGATCGGCACGGCTTGACGGTCGCCTAGGCTGCGGGACAGCTTGTGCCCTGGCTGATCATCCGAATGCCGACCTCGACACGTACGCTCACGATGAGTCAATGCACACCGGGAGGACTACGCATGCGCAAGTATTGCATCGCTGCGGCCATTCTTTTGGCCACTACTACCATGGCATCCGCTCAACAGCCGGCGGCAGCGCCAACCTTTGCCACCACAAAGGTCGAAGGCACTGAGAACGTCTATATTTTCCGCTATCAGAACCATCAAGCCATGTTCGTCGTCACGCCGGCCGGTGTGATCGCCACGGACCCGATCAGCTATGGCCGCCCAGAAGCTGCAAAAGCCTACCTGGAGGAAATCCAAAAAGTCACGAAGGCTCCGGTCAAATTCCTCGTTTATAGCCACCATCACTACGATCACATCGCCGGTGGTCAGATATTCAAGGACGCTGGCGCCATAGTCGTCGCCCATTCTAAAGCCAAGGAGCGGCTCGCGGCTCTCAAGGGCAAAGACATCGTCATTCCCGATCGGACTGTCAGCAACAAAGATGCTCTCATCCTCGGCGGCACTAGGCTCGAGTTGCATTACACTGGCCGCAATCACTCCGATTCGTCACTGGTGATGTTCCTACCCAAAGAGAAGATCATCTTCGCGGTTGACTTCAATGCCTTGGGCAATGTGCCGTCACGGCTAGCGATCAACGACTCCTACCCCGTCGAGTGGGAAGCCTCCCTCAAGCGAACGCTCGCGCTCGATTGGGAGCGCATGATCCCCGGCCATCCTGGTCCTGGCGGGCGTCTCGGCACCAAGAAGGACATGGAGCAGCAGCTCGCCTTCATGACCGACATGTCGGCCGAGGTGAAGAAAGCCTCCGATGCCGGAAAATGTTTCAGCCCGACCGATACCGAACTCAAACTTCCAGCCTATGCCACCTTGACCGGCTACGAGCAGAACCTGGCCTGGGTCATCCACCGTTGGTGCGGTTACTGGGGCCGGGGGATCTGAACCGGCCGCCGCGAGGGAGGCAGACATCCCGCCATGAGTCGGCGCAACCGGCGTCGGATCAAAGCCGCGTCAACCGTCTCGCATTCCCAAATCGTGAAAACCGTGAATCCGAGGCGACGCAACGCCTCGGATTTAATGGCGTCGCGACGGCAGTTCGCGTCGAACTTGTGCTGCCAAAACCCTGCGTTGCGCTTCGGCATGGTGGCTTTGTGGCATCCCTCGTGGCGATGCCAAAAACAGCCGTTGACGAAAATGGCCCAGCGATAGGTCTTGCTCGCCAGATCCGGTGAACCCGGCAGCGACCGCACATTCAGCCGATAAGTGAGGCCGATCTCGCGGCACACTGCCGCCACCCTGACCTCGCCGGGAGTGCCACGTTGGCGGACCCGACGCATCAAGGCGCTGCGCGCAACATCCGTGACCAGGTCTGGCATGCTGTCTCCGAAACGGCTGTCACCGGGTCGCGAGGGCGGGCGCTTTCTTCTCGCGCCGCGCCCGCGCGACCGTTACGCCGCCGCCATCCGAAACCGCCCGCATGCGCTCGAGATGCCGGCGCACCGCATCCAGGAACCCCGGCGTGAACCGCAACGGCGACGCAATGGCACGCCCGAGAAATCCGGCCGTCGCCCGCGCGGACAAGGGCGCGCCGTCATAACGCAGAAACGTGTGCAGGGGCGCACGATCCGTCCAGACGGGATATTCGCCAGCGTGAATGGCGTATCTCGCGCGGCCGTCGAAGCGGGCGGAGCGGGGCCAAGCCGCCTGCGCCGTCCAGTCCATATCCAGGCTCGCGTCATACATGCCAGGGTCGGTCAGTCGCCTACCGAGCCAAGCCGCCACGGGCACAGTCACCGCATTGCCCACGAGCGCCCATCGCAGCCGCTCGGCCACCCCCGCCGTCCAGTCCTCGGGAAACCCCTGCAAGCGTTCCGCATCCCGGATGTCGGGCTTGATGATGCGTCCATCCGGCAGGAGAATGGCTGGAGGCGATGGAATGCCGATGGTCGAACCAGTTTTCAGCGTCGGGATGGCATCGACGGCCCAGCCCAAACCTCGCGTGCCTTCGGTCCAGTAAAAGCCGTGCGCGTGCGAGTTCAGCGTCGTCTGCGGTTCGATGGGCTGGGCATGGTCGGCAAACAGCACGTCTTCGGGCGCCACATCACCCCGGCTGGCGACGAAGAACACTCTCTTGCGCCGTTGCGCCACGAACCCCAGCGAGTTGACCGTGCGGTAAGCCCACCGATAGCCGCGGTCCTCGAATGCGCTCGCCAGCGTTTGCATGGCCGCACCCCGCTCGAGCTGCAACATGAACGAGACGTTCTCGAGGACAACGAGGGGGACTGGATGTTTGTCGAGCAACCGGAAGACGTGGCCGACGAGACCCGACTTCGTCCCCCCGATCCCTCGGGTGGTCCCCGCCTGCGATAGGTCTTGGCACGGGAAACCAGCCGTCAGAATTCCAATTCCGCGCGGCAGCGCTTCGAGAACGCGCACATCAGGCTCATTGGGGGTATCGGGAAAACGCCGGCTCAGCACCGTAATAGCAGGTGGTGCAATTTCACAGGTGAGCGCCGTCCGGTGGCCCGACATCTCGAGACCGCGCTCCAGCCCTCCAATCCCCGCAAACAGCGCCGCGACTCGCATTCTCCGCTTTTCTCCCACCGCACCACGCCGCGTCGAAGCTGGCCCGACCTCGACACACGAAATGCACCACGATGGCACGAACGCTCGTCGGGTGGACCAAACCGTCGAGAATCGACACCCGTCAATCCAACTGAATGCACCATCGAATTTCGGTATATTAATGAAAGGTTAAATTAAGACTTCGGCAATTAAGCATCCATGGCGTCTAAAATAGACGCCATCACGGATTACGTTTAAAAACGAGTTTACTTAAGCTGACATTCACCGAAAGCAGAGGTCGCCGAATGGACGTCAAGTCCGTATCACGAACCGGTTCATTTCATGGGCGGGCTGCTCGGGCAGCCGCCTTTGTTTGTTTCGGTTTAGCATGCGGCATCCTCATGTTTTCACTTTTGGGATTGGGCAAACAATCTACGGGACTGACCCCTTCACCAACGATTTTTGCTTTGAGGTAACCGTTCAACTGAACATTTGGCACGCCGATTGCAAAGCTACATTCGTCTCCTCTCCATGCGACCTTGCACCCTCCTCCGGAAAAACCCGGAGGAGGGTTTTTCTTTCAGGCTGCCACGTTGAAATTCAGCCGGAAGCCGTGCACGTCGGCCAGCAGCTTGACGGCGCGTTCCGCGTCTTCATCGGGCAGTTCCGTAAACGGAGGCCGTACAACAGCCCAAGCTGGGTCTTCACGATAATGCGCGATTAGCGCCTTGAGTACGGGGACCATCGGGAACGACTGGACGGCCTTGCGCAAGGCCGTGATCTCCGACTGAAGTCGGTCGGCGTCCGATCCCTGCCAGTTGTCGTAGACGTTACGGATCGCACGCGCCGAGATATTGGCTGTCGCCGAAATGCAGCCAGCGGCTCCATTGCGAAGCCCGTCGAGCAGAAACACCTCCGAACCCGGAAAAACCTCGAAGCCGGGATTTGCGTCGAGGATCGCCTTGGTATTCGCCCAATCGCCCGAGCTGTCTTTCAGACCGACGACGGTTTTCGGAAATTCCCGGCGCAGCCGCTCGATCAGTGACAACGAGAAACCAACCTGAGCCACCGGCGGAATATGATAGAGGTAGACTTTCAAGCGATCATCGCCAACCTCTTCGATGACCTCGGCGAAAAACCGGAAAAGCCCCTCCTCGCTGGGGTTCTTGTAAAAGAACGGCGGCAACATCAGCACGCCGCCACACCCCAGATCGACCGCTTGTTCGGCCAGCACGATCGCGTCCGCGACGGAACAGGCGCCCGTGCCCGGCATCAGCAGATGCGGGCTCACGTCGGCATCGACCAGCTCTTCCAGAAGCTCCATGCGTTCGTCGAGACCCAGCGAATTGCCCTCGCTCGTCGTACCGAATGGGGCCAGCCCGGTGCACCCGTCCTCGAGCAACCATTCGCAATGTTCCACGAACCGGTCGAGATCGGGCGACCCGTCCTCGCCGAATGGCGTCACGACCGGCGCAATCACGCCGGAAAAATTCGATTTTTCCTTCATTGACCCTACCCCAAGTTGTCAGGATTGTTTTTTGGTTCATCTGGCGCATCGCGATGCGCCGTTCGTTACGGCATTGGAATTCCCGGCTGCTTGACTGGCACGTCGTAGCCGCGTTGCACGGCCGGCCGAGCGGCGATCGCCTTGTACCACCGCAGCACGTTCGGGTACTGCTGCATATCGATGGTCTGCCACTCGAACCGCGAGATCCAAGGCCAGATCGAAATGTCGGCGATGGAATAGTCTCCCGCGACGTATTCGGTCTTGGCGAGCTGACGATCGAGAACGCCATAGAGCCGGTGCGCCTCCTTCAAATAGCGCTCCTCGGCATAGGGGGCTTTGCCCTTGTTGTATTTGACGAAATGGTGGACCTGTCCGAGCATCGGTCCGACGCCCCCCATCTGCCACATCAGCCACTGCATCGTGTGCCAGCGCGCCTTCGGTTCCTGACTGCACAACTTTCCGGTCTTTTCGGCCAGATACATGAGAATGGCGCCAGACTCAAAGAGCGGCAGCCCGTTGTCCCGATCGACGATAGCGGGGATGCGGTTGTTGGGCGAAACCTCGAGAAATTCCGGCTTGAACTGCTCGTCCTTCGAGATGTCGACCGAATGCACCGTATAAGCCAGTCCAACCTCCTCGAGCATGATGGACACCTTGCGCCCATTGGGCGTTGACCAGGTGTAAAGATCGATCATGGACGGCTCCTCGGAGACAGGGCGGGATGCGACGGTCATGTAGGGTACTCTTGCCGGCCTTCGCGAGCAATGCCCGACCCGAATGCACTGTCGCGAACAGTGAGGTACGCAGCCGGGGTTAGAAAAACTGCACGCCGCAAGCGTCCGGCAGAAGATCGAACGCGGGCGTTACGTGCCTCCCAGGAACTCTCGGCGCACGGCGGCGGTATGGACGCCGAGAATGGGCACCGACGATGGCGTGTCGGGCGTGCCGTCCCACCGGGCGGGGTAGGCCGGCACGTCGACGGGGCCTTGCGGCGAGCCGACGGTCATCATCCGCAGATGCGGGTGAGCCGCGAGCCCCGCCCAGTCATTGACCCGGCCAAAAGCAATATCCGCCGCATCGAGCCGGGCGATCGCATCCTCGACGTCGTGCGCGGCAAACCAAGCCGTCACGAGACCATCGGTCAGTGGGCGGTTGGCGAGGCGCGCGGGGCTCGTTGCAAAGCGCTGATCGACGCCCAGTTCGGGCCGCCCGAGCACGTTGGCGGCGAGCGAACGCCATTCGCGATCGTTTTGGATCGAGATCAGCACCGGCTGGCCATCGCGTGTGGTGAAGACGCCGTAAGGCGCCAGCGACGTATGCGACAGCCCGATCCGCTTGGGTGGGGCGCCCCATTGTCCTTGCATCAGTGGGACGGCCATCAGTTCGGCCATCGTATCGAACATCGACAGGCGAATGTCGGCGCCCTTGCCGGTGACGCCGCGTCGGATCAGGGCTTCGAGGATCGCCTCGTAGGCATGCAGTCCAGTCGAAACATCGACGATCGAAATACCGACGCGCGAGGGCTCCTCGGGGCCGCCGGTGACGGAAGCAAGGCCCGATTCGGCCTGGATCAGCAGATCGTAGGCTTTGCGCTCGGCATAGGGGCCATCGTCCCCGTAACCCGATATGGAGCAGGCGATCAGCCGAGGATGCCGCGCCGTCAGCGTTTCGACGCTCAGTCCGAGTTTTGCTAGCGCTCCCGGTTTCAAATTCTGCACGAGCACGTCGGCCTTGGCGACCAGGGCTTCGAACAAGCGTCGATCCTGCTCGTCGGCCAGGTCGATACACACCGACTCCTTGCCCCGATTCAACCAGACGAAATAGACGCTCTCGCCGTTCGCGAAACTGTCGTAGTTCCGCGCGAAATCCCCCTCGGGGCGCTCGATTTTGAGAACGCGCGCGCCAGCGTCGGCCAGCCGACGGCCGCATAGTGGCGCGGCCACAGCCTGCTCGACCGAGACGACGAGGATGCCATCGAGGGGCTTGGGCATGGGCGGCGGCTCCGGCGATCAAATGCTCGATTGGGTGATAAAGCCCCAGCGACGTGAGCGCGTCACCACGGCCGATGCGCTGCTCTTGCGGCTTGGCTCCGCCGCCGTCAAGGTGCCTCGGCCACCCGGGCGGAATGCTGCCCAATTCGAGCAGCAAGCTGCGGTTGGCGACAGGGGACCGACGAGGATCGCGTGCGAAACGAGCGCGTCGATAAGTCGGGTGGGAGAAACTGGCAATGACCCGGCTGGCGATCGGAGCCGACAAGCTGCGCGCGCACTACGATGTGGTCGTGGTTGGCTCGGGCTATGGCGGTGGCATCGCGGCGTCACGCATGGCGCGGATGGGGCTGGACGTCGCCGTGCTCGAGCGCGGCCGCGAATTTCTGCCCGGTCAGTTTCCGACCGGCATCATTGCCGCCGAACGCGAAACGCAGGTCGCCTTTGCCAGCCATACGTTCGGCTCACCGACCGCACTCTTCGACATGCATGTCGGCACGGGCGCTCACCTGCTCGTCGGTTGTGGCCTGGGTGGTACGTCGCTGATCAACGCCAACGTTTGCATCGAACCCGAACCCCGTGTGTTGGCCGACGCGGTCTGGCCCGAAGTAATCCGGAACGACGGCGCACTGAAGGACGGCTTCGCCCGCGCTCGAGCGACCTTGGCCCCAACGCCACTTCCCGCCGGAGATATGCCACGCAAGCTCACCGCGCTTGCCGTTTCCGCCGAAGGCCTCGGCGTCAAACCGGGCCGCGCCGACCTGCACATTGCCTTCGACGAACAGGTCAACGGCGCCGGTGTGCGCCAGCCAGCCTGCACGCGCTGCGGTGATTGCATGGGCGGCTGCAATGTCGGCGCAAAGACCACGGTGCATTCGACCTGGCTGACGGACGCCGTCAATCACGGAGCATCGATCTTCACTGAGATGCGCGTGCGGTGGGTGGACAAACTGCCTGACGGGCGCTGGCGGATCGGCGTCCACGTCCAAGACGAAAAGCTTCGTCGCATGCCCGTGCGCACCATCATCGCTGAAGCGGTGGTCATCGCCGCTGGCACGCTCGGCACCAACGAAATCCTGATGCGCTCACGCGAGCGGGGACTAGCCCTTTCCGACATGCTGGGGCGGCGGGTCTCGACCAACGGCGACGCGATCTCCTTGGGATACAACACACGTCTACCTGTCGGCAGCGTCGGC
>JANOKV010000135.1:0-2649 GCA_031419415.1 Hyphomicrobiales bacterium
TTGTGGAAGATCGTGCCGGCACGCACCGAGGTCTGCACGCGGCAGGCCGTGCACTGAAACAAGCGCCGCGCCGCGTAATAGCTGTGCACGCGACCGCTGCACTTCGGACAGACGAAGCCGTCGGGCCAGCGCATGGCGACAAGCGCCGCGTGGCATTGCTCCTCCGTGCCGTAGCGGGCGTTGACCTCAACGAGGCTCAGCCCTCGCTGAAATTGCACCCAGTTGCGCGCCATTCGCCCCTCCTCGAATTACCGATCCGTCAACGATATCGGTGCTTCGTGGCGGAACGGCGGAGACGCCGGGGTAATCAAGTAAACCGAACTGAATATCTGCGCTTTCGTCACGCGCCGTGTTCGGTTGGCCACCAAGAATTCCAGAATGCGCAGCTCGCGCCGCGGCAGTTTCAATACTTCGCCCCGTACGAGGGGTTCTCGCCCATCGCGGAATGTGACGATCTCTTCCGCGCCATACTGCCCTTCGGGTACGCGGGCGCGCCGCGAAATGGCGTGGATACGGGCCAGTATTTCCCGAACATGGCAGGGTTTTGCGACCACGTCGTCAACACCTCCCGCAAACAACTCCAGCGTCGTTGCGAGCGATCTCTGCTCTTTCATCGCGATGATGGCGGCCGTGCTGCGCCGCTTGATGATGTCGGCCAGGCTTTTTGGAAATGCGCAGTCGCCGATGAGAAATGCTTCGACAGCTCTGACATCTTCGTCGGCAGCGGCCGATACCCATTCCTCTACGTCTCGAGAGCTGAACCCGGTTGCCGATATTCCTTCCCGATCGAAGGAGACGCGATAGGTGTCTGCGACCACAGTGCGGTCATCCACAATGACGATCATGTGTTCTCCCCGGGCGCGAATCAGCGCGATAAGCAGCGACATTCCAGATATACGTGAATGGCGCGTTTTCCACCGGCTCGAGAAGAGAAACATGAGCGCGCAGCGTGCGAGTAACACGACTATATATGTTTTTATTCATCATATGACTGACTCATGATCGGCGCAGTTTCTGCATAATAAAAACTACGCCGACCGCCGGGTCGAACGCGAACAGCGAGACTCGATGTGAACGGCCAGCGCTATTTGCCGTCGCGGTCCGTCGTCATCGAAGCCATCGTTTCGACGCACAGCGTGTAGCGCCCCTTCGATTGCCCCAGCCGTCCCACGAGCACCACTTGGTCTGCGCATTCCAATCGCACTGCGTTCAAGCATTCGGCATCGAACTCCAGAAGCGAGCCAGGACGCAGAACCGCAACATCACCAATTGAAATGGTCGCTGCGTGCGCCACGGCAACGAGCGACATCGACGTTCCCCCTAGTGTCTGGCGCAAGTCTCGGGTCCAGCGAGGATCGAGACCAGGAGCGTCATGGTGCTCGCGCATCGAAGGGGTGTCCGCGACGAGGTCCAAACCGACGGCGGGCAACGCCATCCACAGTGCGTCCCCGAATTGGGGCATGCGAAACTCGGCGACAATCGCATCGGTCGGTTCGTCGCGCAGCGGACTGCCAGATTCAGTCGACAAACAGGCGATGTCGGTAAAGGAAATGTCGCCGTTTCCACCGAAGGCGGCTTGGATCTCTTTCAAAATAACGTCCGTGATGCTCATGACCAAAGCGGTTTCAAAGGCCGTCAGCTCCCGCGTTGGCGCCGACATCGGGCGCGCGGCATTCCCCCCGAACATAACTTCCACGAACCTGGCCACCAGCAGGCGATCGTAGTGAACCTGGATGCGCCCATTCCATTGCGGAACAAAGGCGCTCGCGCCCACGACCGCAGCATCGGCGGTGGGGACGTCAGTCGGGTATCCTCGCGTGATGGATTCGAGGGTGAAGTTCGAGGTCAGAGACGTCAGTGCGCCAAGGCCGCAGCTCAATCTGTCCGCCAAGGCCTCGAAGACTGCGAGGACGGCAGGGAGCGTCGATGGTGGCGGTTTGCTCGCTTGGAAGAGTTTCGTGGTCACCTCGGGCGTTAGGCGCGAGGCTGTCGGTTCCGAAGTGTTATCCGACACGCTGTGGACCTCCGCTCTTTTCGACTGTCGGTCGACCGCTCGTCTCACCCGATCGCCGCATTGAGCCTGATCAAGGACTTTGCTGCGAGCCCGAGGGCGTGATCGGCGATCGCCCGTCGGGCTTCGATAACAGCTGCGATGGGTGCGCTCGAGGGGCTGGACAATTCAGCCTCCACGACGCGTCGGGAACGCGGCGACAGCGCCGCGAGAACTGCGACGCAAAGCGCGGGTTCACACTCGCGCAGGGCAAGGATCGTGCGCTCGGAGGGAATTTGATCGAATAGGGCCGTGCGACTTTCGATCGAGAGGCCCACAATATCTTCGAAGGAGAAGACGAACTGGCGAACCTGGCGCGCGTCCTCGGGCTGCGCTGCGTCCAATCGATCCAGAATTGCGCTCGATTGGTCTCGCTGCAACTGGTTGAGGATCGCGGCGAGCCGCGCATGATTGCCAACGGCGTCGACCTGCGCAGACTGGCTCGAGAACTCGACCGATATCCAGCTCTCCAGAAGGCGCAGCGCCGGGTCGCCGATGGGCTCGAGCGCCAGCAACCGAAGACTGAGTTCAGATTGCAGTTCCGGGTCTAGAGCCTCGAGCACCGACGAGGCCTTGGCGGGCTGCAATTTCGACAAGAG
>JANOKV010000136.1:0-1851 GCA_031419415.1 Hyphomicrobiales bacterium
ATCCGAAGCACCATTGGCTTCAGGTCGTCATCGAGCGAATCGCGTGCCTCGGCTGACATCCACAGCTTGAATCAGCCCCGGAGCCCGCACTCAATGCCATCAACCCGAGTCAGACTGCCGCAGAGGGGTGAGCAGTTACGACCCAGCAGTAAAAATCAGATCATTATCATTTTTGTCGGATAATTATTATACTGTTTTGTCGCAGTCGAACGAAATTTCTTGCCCATTCATCGCCATATTTGCGATTAATTAGAGTATTACAGAAAATTGATGAAACATCCCGAGGGGTATCTTCGTGAGCGTACGCACAACTAGAACGCGGTCCACAGCGATCCAACAACCCACTCCGCACTCCCTCCCGATCACCACATTCGTCGCCGTTTCATTGGCATTGTTCGTCCACAGCGGTCTGACCATCGGCCGCGCCAAAGCCGAAGACATCATCCAGACCACACCCCCTGCTCCCACCGCCGCGCCCTCTAGCGCCCCATCGCGCAGTGCCATGGACCGGTTCCTCGATCGGTTGACAATCGTCGAAGCGGGTGGCCGGGAGACGGCAAAGAACCCCCGCTCGAGCGCCCTGGGTCCGTTCCAGTTCATTACCAGCACGTTCCTCGACGTCGCGCGCCGTCATTTCCTGCCCGAAACGTTCGGGATGCAGCCAGCAAAAGTTCTGGCGCTGCGCACGGATCGCGCTTTTTCGCGGCGCGCTGCCGAAGCCTACACCTTGGACAGCGCGGCAATCCTCAATGCCCACAACTTCGTCTCGACTCCCGCCAACCTGCGGCTCGCCTATCTGCTGGGACCAGGATCGGCGGTGCGTGTCCTCAAAGCGCAACCGACTGCCCCGGTACTTTCACTTCTGGGCGGCAGCGTCGTGCGCGCAAATCCTTTTATGAAGGGCATGACGGCTGGCAATCTGACGCGCTGGTCGGAACGCAATATGGCTGGGCGCGCCACTCCCGATCAGTCGCCCGTCATCGCAGTAGGCGGCGCGACCGTCCTGACGTCGGAGGCTTACGAGCACGTCTCGCTGGAGCATTCTGGTCCAGTCCCGCTCGCGCGATCGGCAGCGCGTCGGACCACCGTCGCTGCGACAGCGCGGCGTGGGTTGACTGTAGCTGCCCAGCCTCCCTGCCGCACGACGCTCGCGAGCTGCCGCAGATGGGTCGCGCTCAACAGCGGCGTGAAACGCCCGATCGCGGCTGCGAAGCAAAGCCGCAAGGTCGCAGCAAAGCGCACAGGCCCGCCGCGCAACAGGATCGTTCATGCATCGGGTCGTGGCGGTGCGGCGTGATGGCGATCCCTCACGTCGCCAGCGTTTGACCTGCGGGCCAGGGCGGACTACTTGATTCCTGCGGATTGTACGTCCGACGAATTGGGGGCACGCCGATGCTTCGCTGCGCCATCGCCTACGTTGCTCTGAGCGCCGCTGTTCTGTTTGTGGCGAATGTTCCCGCAACAGCCCAGCAGACGTGCTCGCAGTCGACCGTTCGGACCATCGTCGACGACACCGGTCGCGCCCTCCGGCAACTGCATCAGGATGCCAAGCCGCGACTGGATGCCGGCTTAACCGAACTGAAGAAGCGCCGCGGCTGGAGCGACGCCGAGCATCAGGAGAAGTCTGCCGAATTCTTGTCGGACGAGAAGATGGAGGCGCTCGACACCAAGGCCGGCGAGTTGCTGGCCCGCCTCGATCGATTGGCCGAAAAGGCCTCCGATACCGAGACTGACTGCGCCCGGTTGGGCGAGATCGAAGCGACCGCACTCGAGCTGCAGGCCGCCGTTCGCAGCAAATTGCGCCACATGCTGGCGCGATTGGATGCCGCCGTCGGTGCCGCCCCGATCGCT
>JANOKV010000137.1:0-3507 GCA_031419415.1 Hyphomicrobiales bacterium
GCGCTCGAGGTGGGGCTCAGCCGGGTTGGCCAGTCCGCCCGCCTCGGGGCTTGCAGGGTCGACGCCCCACTCGGCGAGGAAATGGCGGGGATCCATGGCCTCGTCGGACGGCGGGGAGGAGAGATATTCGGCGATGTCGAAGCCGATGCCGCCAGCCCCCAACACGACAACGCGGCGGCCAGCGGTGACCCGCCCCGAGAGAATGTCGACATAGGAGACGCACGAGGGATGGTCGATGCCTGGGATCGACGGCGTGCGCGGGGTGACGCCCGTGGCGATGACAACGGCGTCATGGCCCGTGGCGAGGGCGTCGACGGCTGGCTGTTCGCCGAGACGTACATCGACGCCGTGTTTGTCGAGAAGGGTTTGCCACAGGCGCACGGTCTCGTCGAATTCCTCTTTGCCCGGCACGTTGCGCGCGAGCGTGAGCTGGCCGCCGATGCGGGACGCGGCTTCGTAGAGCGTGACCCGATGGCCGCGTTCGGCTGAGGCGGTGGCGCAGGCGAGGCCAGCGGGGCCAGCCCCCACGATGGCCACGCGTTTTTTCGTGGCGGGGGGCGGGATATCGAATTCGATTTCGCGGCAGGCTTTCGGATTGACCAAGCAGGACGCCACCCGCCGGGAGAAAATGTAATCGAGGCACGCCTGGTTGCAGGCGATGCAGACGTTGATCTCGTCGCGATGGCCCGCGCGCGCCTTGGTGATAAAATCGGGATCGGCGAGCCAGGGCCGCGCCATCGACACGAGGTCGGCGGAGCCGGAGGCGAGGATGTCTTCGGCGACTTCGGGGGTGGAAATGCGGTTCGAGGCGATGACGGGAATGGCGACGGCGCGCTTGAGGCGCGCGGCGGCAAACGTCCACACCGCGCGCGGCACTTTCTGCGCAATGGTGGGAACGCGCGCCTCGTGCCAGCCGACGCCTTGATTGATGAGCGTCGCGCCGGCGGCCTCGGCGGCTTGGGCTTGGGCGATGATCTCGTCCATCGTCAAGCCGCCCTCGACGAGATCGATCGACGAAATGCGGTAGACGATGATGAAATCCGCGCCGACTTTTTCGCGCACGCGGCGCAAGATCTCGATGGGAAACCGCAATCGATTGTCGAGACTGCCGCCCCAGGCGTCGGTGCGGTCGTTGGTGCGCAGCGCCGTGAATTCGTTGATCAGATAGCCTTCGCTGGCCATCACCTCGACGCCATCATAGCCAGCCTGTCGCGCCAGCGCGGCGCAGGTGGCGTAGTCCTCGATGGTGCGGGTGATGTCGGCCTCGGTCATGCGCCGGGGCGGTCGGGGATTGATCGGCGAGGCGCGGTCCGAGGGCCCCACCGACAGCTCGTGCGTCGCGTAACGACCCGCATGCAGGATTTGCAGGGCGATCTTGCCGCCGGCCGCGTGCACCGCATCGGTGATGTGGCGGTGCTCCGCGATCTGATCGGGATGGTCGAGCACGGGACCATTCGGTTCGATCAGGCCGTCGGCGTTGGGTGAGAAGCCGCCCGTGATGATCAACGCCGCGCCGCCGCGCGCGCGGTCGGCGTAGAAGCGCGTGATGCGTTCAGGTGCGCGATCGAGCGTTTCGAGGCGCGTGTGCATCGAGCCCATGATGGCGCGGCACGAGAGCGTCGTGAACCCCAAGTCGAGGGGCGCGAGCAGGCGGGGATAGAGGGGCATGGAGGGCGATCGACCTTATTCCGCCGCGTCGCGTTTGGGGGCGGGCGGGCGGAAGGCGGTGCGCCGTTCGTCCCATTCAGCCGCACCGAATCGGGCGAACGTCTTGGCGGGCCCGCCGCTGCTATAGGGTTGTGCGAGGTCGCCGGTCTCCTTCACGTCGGCCAGCATCTTGTCACACAGGCCGATGATGGAGGCGAACAGCATGCCGGGCAGGATGGCGATGCGGTAGCCCATCTTTTCGGCATCGCGCAGGTTGACGGCGGGCGTCTTGCCGCCGAGCACGACATTGAGCAGGCACGGGCCCTTGACCAACTTCGGCACCTGTTCGACTTCGGCCATCGTCTGGGGCGCTTCGAGGAACGCCATATCGGCGCCAGCCGCGAGGGCCGCATTGCAGCGGCGCACGGCTTCCTCGAAGCCCGCACCCGCCCGGCTATCGGTGCGCGCGATGATCTGGAACTCGCGTGATGACTTTGCAGCGACTGCGGCGCGGATTTTCGAGGTGTAGTCCTCGAGGCTGATCAGCTCTTTGTCTTCGAGGTGGCCGCACTTCTTGGGGAACACTTGATCTTCGATGTGGATCGCCGCCACGCCCGCGCGTTCGAATTCCTGCACGGTGCGATAAGCATTGAGCTCGTTGCCGTAGCCCGTGTCGCTATCGGAGACGAGCGGCACGTCGATGCAGCCGGTGATGCGCCGCGCATTGGCGACCATCTCGGTCATGGTGAGGAGCCCATAGTCGGGTAGGCCGTGCGCGACGGAGGTGCCAGCCCCCGTCATGTAGACGGCCGAATAGCCCGCCTGCGCGATCAACCGTGCGGTGATGCAGTCATAGGCGCCCGGAGCGACGACCATCGGGCCGGACTTGATTTGAGCATAGAATGTTTTCGCCTGGGACATGGGGTCGCCTCCATTTGCGCCAACGATAGGAGGGGCAGGAGGAGGAAGCAAGTCCGACCGATACGGTCAAGCGAGAGCTGGCGTCATAGCAACGCGTCGACTTTGGTGGCCGACGAAGCGCCGGACCAAAGGGATAGTGACGGCGACGACGATCATGCTTGCCAGCAAGTCGATGACGTAGTGGCCCCCTTGGATGACTGCCGCGGGGAGAACGAGGAGGTTGACGAAAAGACATGGCCACCGCGCCCAGGCAATCGTCCAGGCCCCCCATGTTGCCAACAGGGCCATGATGCAGTGGTAGGAGGGGAACGCAACGAGCCCCAGCACATCGTTCGGCTGGATGAGATTTGGACCTTCGGATGCGACCTTGAGCATGCTCCGACCGTACTCTGTCGTCACAATCGTCGATTTTCCAAAGAGAGCGGGGATATCGATCGAGTAGAGTGTGCTCGGCCCGAATGCAGGAAACACGGCCCAAATAACGATCGTCGCCAGACAAGTGAGTGCGATCGCCGCCAGAAATTCTTGCAACTGACGGGCACGGTCAGTCATTCCTAGGACGAATAGCAGCGCCCAGAACTGGAAGGCTACCGAATGGTACGCAAACCAAGTCGCCGACACGAATAGGGGAAAGCGTGAAGCGAGTTCGATGAGTTGCGGCCAATAAAATCCGAGCAGAGCATCGAGATGCGCCAAGGTTGGATCAATCGGGTCTCGCCAAAGAGGCAAAAACGAATACGTCAACGGCCCACCCGAAAACAGCAGAGCGAAGACCATTCCTAAGCCAATAGTTGTCGAGGGTAACTGCTCACCCCTCTGCGGCAGTCTGACTCGGGTTGATGGCATTGAGTGCGGGCTCCGGGGCTGATTCAAGCTGTGGATGTCAGCCGAGGCACGCGATTCGCTCGATGACGACCTGAAGCCAATGGTGCTTCGGAT
>JANOKV010000138.1:0-1610 GCA_031419415.1 Hyphomicrobiales bacterium
ATCCGAAGCACCATTGGCTTCAGGTCGTCATCGAGCGAATCGCGTGCCTCGGCTGACATCCACAGCTTGAATCAGCCCCGGAGCCCGCACTCAATGCCATCAACCCGAGTCAGACTGCCGCAGAGGGGTGAGCAGTTACCCGACCTCGGCATATTCGATCCGCCCGACGACATGCGCGAGATACATCGCCACCTGTCGCGCCAAAGCGACACGGGCCACGCCACGCGAGGGGCCATCCAACACTCGCGCATCGACATGATATATTCGGCAAACGGTTGCCGAAACAATTTGGCGGAGGTCGGAGGGCTTGGGTCGCCACTGCCGACGATTGTAGCGATATGCTATTCGGGAAGGTTCATGCCGGGATGCAAACATCACGCGTTCCGTTCAGAACATTTTGATCCGCATTCATCGATCATTTGATATTACATGGGCGGATCGGGAAAAATACCGGTCAGGCAAATGACTTTAGAAGTGAGGTGAACGGCGGGGATAAATCGCAATTATTCCGTTATCGGATGAAATGACGATGGCCAGTTCCGTCGCACCCAACCCGCCCGAAGCAGGTGCGCATTGATAGGCGTTCTGGCGGTATGGCCGGCCGGAAATTCTTCAGATAGGCAGCCAAGTCGATCGATCTCAAGGCTGCGGTTTGCGACCGATGATCTGGTTCTGCACGCCGCTGCCCAGCAATGGCCGACGCGACGAAATCATGCCGGCATTGACGCCCGCCCAGCCGATCTCGCCCGACAAGCGCCCGTACTCGATCTTGGGGCAGCGGTTCATAATGACGGTCAAGCCTGCAGCCTCGGCTTCGGCGGCGGCCTCGTCATTGCGCACGGAAAGCTGCATCCACACGACTTTCAGGCCGAGCCGATCCTTCTGGGCGATCGCATCGCGCGTGACGTCCAGCGCGGCTTCGGAGTTGCGGAAAACGTCGACCATGTCGATCGGCGCGGAAACATCGGCGAGGCTCGCATAGACCGTGTGTCCCAGGATCGATTGGCCCGCGAGTCCCGGATTGACGGGATAGAGCGTGTAGCCTTTGCCTCCGAGATACTTCATGACGAAATAACTGGGGCGGCTCATGTGCGCCGAAGCGCCGATCAGAGCCACGCTGCGCACACTGCCCAGCACATCGGCAATATGCTCGTCGTCGTAACGGTCGTGGGAACTCACTCTCGTTATTCCTTCCACTGCGCTGGGCGTTTCTCGATGAACGCGCCAATCCCCTCTTCGGCGTCGCGCAGCATCATATTGCGAACCATCACTTCCGTCGTCTGGGTGTAGGCGTCCTGAAGCGAATTCTCGACTTGATCGTAAAAAGCGCGCTTGCCGATGGCGACGGTGGCGGAGGATTTCGATGCGATCTGATGCGCCATCCGCAGTGCCTCTTCGAGCGCGCCACCAGCAGGCACGACCCGGTTCACGAGACCCCAATCAGCGGCATCCTCAGCCGACAACATTTCGCCGAGCAGCAACATCTCCATGGCATGCTTGCGCGACACGTTGCGCGACAGCGCCACCATGGGGGTCGAGCAGAAGAGACCGATGTTGACGCCCGGCGTGGCGAAGCGGGCATTGGCTCCAGCGACGGCGAGATCGCAGGT
>JANOKV010000139.1:0-4057 GCA_031419415.1 Hyphomicrobiales bacterium
CTTGCGCGCGGCCTCGACATCGATGTGCTCATAGCCGACGGAGTACGTGGCCACGATGCGCACCGTCGGCGGCAACTTGGAAATCGCCTCGGCATCGAACCGATCCAAGGCGGTCACGATCATGGCGTCGGCGCCGGCGGCTGCACGTTGAAGTTCATCGGGCGTCAATCGACGGTCTTCGGGATTGATGGAAATGTCGTGTCGTTCCTGCAATTGCGCGATGACCTGCGGTGGCAACGCACGCGTCACAGCGATCTTGAGCCGCTGGGGGGGATTGTTCACCGTTGCCATGTCGTCTGCTCCTCGTCCATGCAAGATCTACAATGCCCGCCCCAACCGGAGCGGTCGAGCCTAGAAGCATCCGTCGACCGCTACTCGCCTGCGATGCGAATGCGATGCATGAAGCGCCGTCGTTCCGTCAGCCGCAATTGCCGTGCCGCCACTGGACGCCGCGCCCAGGCAGCATGCAACGCAGTCGCTGCCGGGCGCACCAACCCCAGAGGCGTCGCATGATAGGCGTAGCCAGCCGAACGCGCAGCCAGCCGCTCGAGTGTCGCTTCCACGATCGCCAAGTCGCGCAGATGGCGGACGGTGTTGATGAGATAATCCAGATTGGTTCCCGATAGGCCGCGCGCGCCCCGAATGAGCTCGATTTGCCGCTCCGGCGCGAGGCGACCCATCCAACTCGGATGGGCGCGCTCGACGATGTAGGCAATAGCTGACACGTCGCGATGGGGCGAGCCGTCGAGTCGCGCCGTGACATGGGCTTCGCGATAGACCCCGTAGATGAGCTCGCGATGGCGCAGGTAGGCCAGCGTTTCTGCGGCGTCGACGCCCGCCACGCGATAGGCGACGCCCACGCACATTCCTCCCCGGTCGAGGCCCAACACTAGCCCCGGTCGCGCTTCCGTGCCGCGATGATGCGTGGAGGCGACACAGAACGCGCGGTGATATCCCAGCACCGTCGCCTGCGCGCGCTCGACATAGGCAAATTCCGGCCGCCACATCAAGGAGCCGTAGCCGAAGATCCAGAGGTCGGCCGGCGCGGGGTCGGGTCGAGCGGTTGGGTCGCGCATGTGCGAAGGCTCTGCCATTCCGACCGCTTCGGGCTCGTTAGCAACACGCAGCGCGACATACGCGCCTCAAGTCTTCGCCTTGTCGATCACCGTCGGCTCCGGGCTGCCGTGCGGGCGGCCAAAATCAGGCGCCGCCGTATCCTGACCAGCCTGGATGATGCCGCGACGCACGGTGCGGGCATCGCTGAACAATTTGAACAACATGTCGCCGTCACCGTAGCGAATGGCCCGCTGCAACGCGATCAAGTCCTCGGTAAAGCGCCCAAGCATCTCGATGACGGCGCCACGATTATTGAGAAACACATCGCGCCACATCGTCGGGTCCGAAGCGGCAATGCGCGTGAAATCGCGAAAACCGCCAGCGGAGAACTTGATCACTTCGGACTCGGTCACCCGCTCGAGATGAGCGGCCGTATTGACGATGTTGTAGGCGATCAAGTGCGGCACGTGGCTGGTGATGCCGAGCACGAGGTCATGATGGTCCGGGTCCATCAGTTCGACATTGGAGCCCATCGCTTCCCAAAGCGCCTTGAGCTGCTGCACGGCCGCGTCGCTGTCCGTGTCCGGCAGGGGCGTGAGAATGCACCAACGGCCGTCGAACAGCTCGGCAAACCCCGACTCTGGACCCGAATGTTCCGTCCCCGCAATCGGGTGGCCGGGCACGAAATGAACGCCCTGGGGAACACGGGGGCCGACATCGCGCACGATGGCGCCCTTGACCGACCCGACATCGGTAAGCGTCGCGCCTGGCTTCAAGTGCGGCCCAATTCGTTCTGCGACCGCACCACACGCCCCGACCGGCACGCACAGGATGACCAAGTCCGCGCCCTTGACCGCATCCATGGCGTTGTCCATCGCCTCGTCGATCAGGTTCAACCGCACGGCCGTGTCCCGCGTCGCTTGGGATTTGGCGTAACCGACGATGCGACGCGCGAGACCGCCCCGCCGAATGGCATGGCTGATCGATGAGCCGATGAGCCCGATGCCAATCAGCGCGACCGTATCGTAGTGCAGCGCCCTCATGACTGCTTGGCTCCGACGAACTCGGTCAGCGCCGCCACCACCGCGTGATTGTCAGCCTCCGTGCCGATGGTCATACGCAGGGCGTCGGGCAAACCGTAACCAGCCACGCGCCGCATGATGATACCCTTCGACTTGAGGAATGCGTCGGCGGCGGCGGCTCCCGTGGCCGGGTCCTTGGGGAAGTGGATCAAAATGAAGTTGCCGACCGAGGGCGTCACCTCGAGGCCGAGCTTTTCGAGGGCTGCCGTCGTCCAGGGCAGCCAACGGTCGTTGTGGGCGAGCGACAAATCGACGTGGGCGTGGTCCTCGATCGCCGCTACGCCGGCCGCAATCGCGGGCGCCGTGACGTTGAACGGCCCGCGAATCCGATTCAGCACATCAGCGATATGCGCGGGGCAATAAGCCCAGCCCAGACGCAACGCCGCGAGGCCGTAAATCTTGGAGAATGTCCGCGTCATGACGGTATTATTGCTGGTCGCGACCAGCTCGATGCCAGCCTCGTAGTCGTTGCGACGCACGTATTCGGCGTAGGCCGAGTCGAGCACCAACAGCGTATCGGGCCGCAGCCCAGCGTGCAGGCGACGCACCTCGCTGAACGGAATGTAGGTGCCGGTCGGATTGTTCGGATTGTCGAGAAACACGACTTTGGTGCGCGGCGTCAGCGCGGCCAGGATCGCATCCACGTCGGTGCGATAGTCCTGCGACCCCACGATGACGGGTTTGGCGCCATTGCCCAGCGTTGCGATTTTGTAGACGAGAAATCCATGCTCGGTGAAGATCGCCTCGTCGCCTGGCCCCAAATACGCATGGGCCAGAAGATTGAGCAATTCATCCGATCCACAGCCGCACACGATTCGGCCCGGATCGAGGCCGTAGACGCCGCCGATCGCCTTGCGCAAAGCCCCCGAGGCGCCATCCGGATACCGCTCGAGACTGTCGGCTTCGGACTTGTAGGCGGCAATTGCCTTGGCGCTCGGGCCGAGCGGCGTCTCGTTCGACGACAGCTTGATGGGCTTCATGCCGCCCGGCACGGTGCTCTCGCCCGGCACATAGGGCTGAATGTCCAGGATCCCGGGTTTGGGCGTCGGCATGACGGTCGGCATTGGGAGCCCCTGCGGCGGGTTTGGAAAAAGCTGGTGGGTCGGGTTCGGCCGCGATTGATAAGCCGGAGAATAGGCGAATGCAAATTCTCGGTGAGATCAGCTCAGAGCGATTCAATTCGCTCCATCATCCCGCAAACGTGAGGCCTATGGGCCAAGTGGCATGAGTGACCCCGCGCAAGAAGGGTGCGGAGCACTCGAAAACCTTCGGCTTCGGTGCAATAACGTGTCCTTCGGACGACCCTCACGCTGGGTCTCGGCGCTCGTCGCAGCTGAAGCGCTGCTCCTCGGCCGCTATGACGGGGAGAATTGAATCGGCTGCGTCAGTACCGACTTTCTTGACGCCAGAGCCCCCCATCCTGTAGTGAACCTCAACGATACTCGTGGTGATTTGGCCGGCCGGCTTGCAGCCACGTTAAACAACTCGCTAAAAGGGCCGAGCGCGTGACCCAGTTACGGTCCAGCCCGGCATCGATCAGCGGGCGACCGGTCGGGTTTTCTCTATCGGCGACCGCTCCGGGCGCTGAACTGGAGGCGCTGATGACTGCGAAAACTTCGATCGAAGCGCCTCACGCGCGCGCCCGTCTGGCGGACGATGTCGTCTTGGAAACCGCGCTCGATCGGCCGCTCGCGCGGTCGCCGGAAATCGACACACCCTCGAGCCTCGTTGCGCACTTTTCCGTCGAAGACGCTCTGCCGCTCGATTGCCTCCAGAGCCTGGGACCCTACCAAATTGCCTACAAGACCTACGGTGTCCTCAATGCGGACAAATCCAACGCCATCCTCGTCTGTCACGCGCTGACCGGCGACCAACATGTCGCGAGCCCGCATCCGGTGACGGGCCGTCCGGGCTGGTGG
>JANOKV010000140.1:0-3273 GCA_031419415.1 Hyphomicrobiales bacterium
GACGTGGTGGACGAGAGCGACTATCGGCGGGGCCGCAAATCGGCGCGGCTCCTGTGGGGAAATCAGGCGAGCGTGCTGGTTGGCGATTTTCTGCTCGGTCAGGCCTTTCGCATGATGGTGGCTGTCGGGTCGCTGCCCGCCCTGGGGATCTTGTCGAACGCTGCCGCCGTCATCGCCGAGGGCGAAGTCATGCAGCTCGCCGCAGCCAAGAACATCGCCACGACCGAGGCCGATTACTTGGCCATCATCGCCGCCAAGACGGCGACGCTGTTTTCAGCGGCAGCCGAGGTCGGTCCCGCCCTTGCTGCGCGGTCCTCGATCGAGCAGGCCGCGCTGAGAGATTTCGGTCGTGATTTGGGGATTGCGTTTCAATTGGTCGACGATGCGCTCGACTATGGCGGCGACAGCGCCCAGTTGGGCAAATCCGTCGGCGATGATTTCCGGGAAGGCAAGATTACCCTGCCCGTCATCCTCGCGTTGCGGCGCGGATCGGACGAAGAGCGCGCTTTTTGGCGCAAGTCGTTGGTCGACGGCGAGACGAGCGAGCCCAACTTGGCTCACGCCCAGTCCCTGATGCAGCGCCATCGCGTGATCGAGGCAACTTTGGAGCGGGCTCGCACCTACGGCCTCAAGGCGCGCGACGCCTTGCGCGTCTTTCCCGAAAGCGGGCCGCGCGAGGCGCTGGCGGAAGTCGTGGAATTCTGTATCAGCCGCACGCATTGAACGCGGCACATCACCGATGGTGAGAGCAAAAAACCGACAAGAGCGCGGCGTGCGCTGCTGTCGGCCTTAAGCGTTCGGTCGCAGGGCCGTTAGACCCCGCGACGATCTTTCGGCGTCACTTCTTTTCTGGCGCCTTCGGCGGAGCGGACTTCTTTGCGTCTGCCTTCTTGGCGGGAATCTTGGCGCAATGGGCGACCCGCTTCGTGCCTTTTTGCGGACCCTTGCTGATCTCGGCCTCTCTAACCCAATTGCATTCCGAGGCTTTGGCGATGCACGACGGCTGATCGAGGCCCTGACACGCCGATTTCGGCGCTGCCTTCTTCGCAGGCTCTTTCGCGGCTTTGGGCGCTTCCGGCCCCTTGAGCTGAGCGCTCGCACCGCCGCTACCCAGCGTGATCGCCAACACAAACAGGCAGGCACTCAAAATTCCGAAGCTCTTGTTGTTCACGGCCGCGTCTCCGATGGTTGTTGTCGGCTTGGAGTATTACACCCAGAAAGCGGCCAAAAACACGGCTGAGGCGTGAATATCTGTTCACAACTCGACTGAGAACACGACGCCCTAGACCATCGTCTACTGGCTGATCATCTGCTGGCTGTGCTTCGAAGCGGTTCGGGCACTGTCGAGACCGATCGGTTGGCTGCCCTTTCCGCCACCGCTTCTCTGGCTAACCTCTGGTCCAACCACCAAAATCGGGAATGAGGCTGGCTTGAATGACGCTCGCCGCCTAGGTTCGAACAGCAAAAGTCGCCGATCGCGCGTCCTCGCCGCTGGCTTGCGTCCTGCGCGACCAGACGTTGTCCGCGAAATTCTCGCCTCTTGCCTGTCGACATGGCTTGGCGGCAGCACCAGAGCGGAGTTATAACCTGCCCATGGACAAGAATGTAAAAGACACGGAAGACCTGTCATTCCGCCAGGATGAGCTTCCAGCAGACAAGTCGTTGGTCATCGTCGACGACGACAAAGCGTTCCTGCAACGCTTCGGGCGAGCCATGGAGCAACGTGGTTTCGAGGTGCGCATGGGCAGCTCGATCGCCGAAGGTTTGGACCTCATCCGCCAGAAGGCGCCTGCTTTCGCGGTGGTTGATATGCGGCTCGAGGACGGCAACGGCCTCGATGTGGTGGCCGAGCTGTCGAAAATTCGGCCCGGCGCCCGCATCATCGTGCTCACAGGCTACGGCAACTTCGCCACGGCGGTGTCGGCAGTCAAGTTGGGCGCCGTCGATTACTTGGCCAAGCCCGCCGATGCGGACGAAGTGACCGATGCTCTGTTGGCTCCGGCCAATGAGAAAGCGCCGCCGCCGGAAAATCCAATGTCGGCGGATCGGGTGCGCTGGGAGCATATCCAGCGGGTCTACGAGCTGTGCAACCGCAACGTGTCGGAAACGGCGCGGCGTCTCAACATGCATCGCCGAACCTTGCAGCGGATCTTGGCGAAGCGCGCGCCGAAGTAAGTCCACTCAGGTGCGTGGCAGCGCCTCGAACGCCCGTTCGGGGTCGGCGAGCGTCATCAGTCGTCCCGCGGCAACGCGCGCGAAGCGGAGCAGCAGGGCTTTGCGCCGCGCGCTTGCGAGTGGATGGTCTGGCGCCTCCCGCATCATCTCCCCGCCCCAACGGTCGGCAACCAAGATGCCCACCTGATCGGGCAGAAGGTCCAGGGGGAACGAGGGCGAAACGGCGAAATACAGCCGATCGCAATACTCGCGATAGTCGGGCCATTTCTGATCGGCGCGGAAATCTTCGACGCTCGACTTCACCTCGACAATGATCAGATCACCCTTTTCGCCGACGGCGAGCAGATCGGCGCGTCGCCCGTTGGGCAGCACCAACTCGGGAATAGACCTGAAGCCATAGGACGCCAGCAACCGCGTCGCCCCGCGTGCGATATCGCGGGCGGCCGCCGATTGGCGACCATCCTCCAGCGGAGATCCATGGCCCGTCGTCCGCAGGGCCTTGCCATATTCGGACAGCGCGTCACTCATGCTGAATTGGACCCCGTGCGAGAACAGGCGGGCTACCTTGCCTGTTGTCCGGACTTATCCCAAAGTGTAGGGGAAAGCGCCAGTGATCACCTGCGCCACTGCTTGCTCGGGATCGTGCCCGGGTCGAACTCCATAGCCGAGGAGCTTCCCCATGAAATCGATGTGGTTCCATCTGATGCCCTACACGGAGTTGCCCGAGGATTTCCGGGAGAAGCATCCTTCGGTGTGGGTCGACATTCATTCCAAGTTGTTCGATCCGCAGCGCGCGCACCACATGTACAACGACTTTCTCGACGAGCTCGAGTTTGCGGCCGACTGCGGCTATGACGCGATCTGCTGCAACGAGCATCATTCGAACGGCTACGGCCTCATGCCCTCGCCCAACCTGATCGCTTCGGCGCTGGCGCGGCGCACGACCGATACGGCGATCTGCGTCATGGGTAATAGCCTCGCGCTCTACAATCCGCCGACGCGGGTGGCCGAAGAATTCGCGATGATCGATTGCATTTCGGGCGGCCGACTGATCGCGGGCTTTCCCGTCGGCACGCCGATGGACACGACCTACGCCTA
>JANOKV010000141.1:0-3932 GCA_031419415.1 Hyphomicrobiales bacterium
GCGACCAGCACGAGCGCCAGCGCCACCCCGAGGATGGCGACGGCTGCAGCAATGAACGTGGCGCGGCGCTGTTTTCGGGTCATTGGTCTCAGTCGGGTTCTTCGCTCAAGTCTCGAGGCCGAGGGTGCGGGCGAGGCCCCCGAGGGTCGATAGGGCCTCGTCTTCACCGCTAAAGGTGCTGCGCGCCTTTTTCAGGGCGTCGATGGCGGCTTCACGACGCCCCAGAACCGAATAAGCGCGGATCAGGCGTTGCCAACCGGCCAGATCGCGGGGTTCCTTGGTCAATCTCTCCGCCAAGCCTTGCACCATATCGTCGATCATTTGGCGGCGTTCGTCGGCACCGAGCTTATCGGCCGCAGTAACGTCGGCGGCTGACGGCCCGCGCGGCGCGTCCGGTATCACTGTGGGCGCGACCGCTGGGGGCGCTGCCGGCGCAGGGAACGTGCGCTTGGCCTCCACCGCGGCCAGCCGCTCGGTGAAGAGCTGGACCCAACCCGCTTCCGCCGTGGGCTCCGCGATCAGCGCTCGATAGGCCGCGGCGGCCACGTCGAGGCGACCCGCCTGTTCGTCGGCCAGCGCCAACCAGAAGCGCGGCTCGAGACGGTTTGGCTCGAGGCTGGCCAGCCGCTCATAGGCTGCGCGGGCAGCGGGCGTAACAGTCCCTTCATGGGCCAGCACCGTCGCCTCGGCAAAACCCGCGAGCCGTTGTGGTGTTTCGCCGAGCAGGCGCGCCGCGCGAGCATAGGCGTCGGCGGCTTTGGCATAGTCACCTTGCCGCAGATAGACAGGCGCGATCACGTCCCAGCCTGGACCGTCGTCGGGCGCCGCACGCAACCGCGCTTCAACCGCTTCGACGAGACGCGTGATGTCGGGGGTGACTGACGTTGGCGCGGCGCGGGCGGAGAGCGGCTGGTCGGTATAATTCGGCGCACCGAACGCCAAATAAAGGGCGATCGTCGCGACGGGCACGCCAATTCCCAGTACTGACGCGAGGGGGCTGCGCGCCGGGTGCTTCGCTGATTCCGCCGAAACGGCGTTGCGGCCAGGATCGATGGCCAGCAGGCGGCGGCCGACCTCGGCGCGCGCCGCCTCCGCTTCGGCTGGCTCGAGCAGCCCGCGTTCGACTTCGGCGTCGATCTCCGCAAGCTGGTCGCGGTAAACCGCTGCTTCCTGCTGGTCGAGCGCTGTGGGCGCCGGCAACCACAAAGGTCGTAGGATGGCTACCAAAACAGCCGCTGAAAGGACTGCAAAACTCATCCAAAGCAGCATTGCTGGACCTTCATTCGCGATCTTGGGCGTTCATAGGGCTCGCTCTGCAACCTGACAAGGTGTGCGTCCGTCGCGCCACACGTGCGATTTCTATGGACATCTTCGGGGTTCGACTTGCAACCAAGGCCCATCCTGACACAAAACCGCCGTGGAGGGACGCTCGATGGAGCGCCACCGATAGTGCGGGGGACCGAACATGACGATGCAAGACTCGACACAGCAGCAGCTGCGTCAATTCATCGAGCAGATCGAGCGGCTCGAGGAAGAGAAAAAGGCGACGGCTGGCGACATCCGCGACAAGTACTTGGAGGCGAAAGCTTTGGGCTTCGATCCCAAAGTGATGCGCAAGATCGTCAGCTTGCGCAAAAAGAGCCACACCGATCGTGTGGAAGAAGAGGCGATCCTGGAGACCTATATGCACGCGCTGGGCATGCTCGACGACGCCCAGGTGCAAGCCCCCACGATGCGCGACGCGGCGGAGTAAGCAGCCCAGGCGCGGTCGCGGTGCGCCGCGACCGCTGGCTTGCCTATTCGTCAAGCCTCATCTTGGTGAGGAACGGGCCCAGCACGTCGGAAAAATCGTCCGTCCAGGCGCGCAGGCCGCGGCTGGACGGCGCCAGACCGATGGCCCGCAGTCCCCGGAGGCCGAGGCAGCCAAGCCGCGCGCCCAGCCCGAGTTCGCCACAGGCGAGCACGCGCGCGCGACCGGATCGATCGTCGAGTTCGCTCACGTCGCTGTCCTCCCGGAACGGGACGAGAGAGGCCTCGTTGCGCGAGAAGACGACGATCGTCGACGACGTGGAGCCGTAGCCGCCTTCGGCCGCATCGTCCGACACGACGATGCCATGGACGCCGGGGACGAGTTTGGCGGTCGCAGCCAACACCCCATCCAAATCGAGATATCGGTTCGAGACGTGCAGCACGGCGACGCCGTTGGGGCCGACCTTGTCCAGATAGAGGTGCAAGGCTTCTGCCGTCATCAGATGGATGGGCACCGCGTCCGAAGAAAATGCGTCCACGATGAGCAGATCGAAACTGGCGCTCTTTTCCTTGGCCAAAGTCAGCCGCGCGTCTCCGATGACGATATCGGGCGGATTGGGTTGGCAGTTCGCCAGATAGGAGAAATTGTCGGGCTCAGTCGCGATCCGCACCATGACGGGATCGATTTCGAAAAACCGCCACTTTTCCCCTTCGACCGCATGACATGCCAGAGAGCCGGTGCCCAGTCCGATGACCCCGATGCGCGACGTGCCGCCCTTCGCCGATATATTCTCGCGCACCAGTTCGACGGCGCGCGCCATAGGGCTTTTGGGATGGTAGTACGTCGTCGGCGACGTATCGACGATGGTTTCTCCGGCCTCGTTGCGGATGCGTTGCGCCCCGTGCAGCGTCGTGCCGTGCATCAAAACGTTGTAGTCGCCGGACTGATAAACTCGATAAACACCGAAGTAAC
This sequence comes from Hyphomicrobiales bacterium, assembly GCA_031419415.1. GTDB lineage: Bacteria > Pseudomonadota > Alphaproteobacteria > Rhizobiales > Hyphomicrobiaceae. The sequence goes on from JANOKV010000141.1 coordinate 2,723, forward strand.
TGCGGTCGGCTTCCGAGCGGCGGACTCCCGATTGCAGCATCACGATGGCCCCGCACATGGCGAGGGCGGCAACGAGCTGTCGCGTCGGGTGCCGCCATGCCAGCAGAACGACGATGCCGAAAAGTGCAGCGATCATGGCAGCAGCGCCCCATTCCGCGTACCAGACGCCAATGGGTTTCGACACCCACTGCGTCCATGCGAAAAGGGAATTCAGGTTGAGACCATTGTAGACCCGCAGCCAGCCCATCGCGGTGTCCATGATCAACCACGCCAGCACGCCGCAGGCGATGATCACCCAGAGCACCATCAATTCATCGAGCTTCGGGCGGTCGTGCGGTCGATCGGTAAGCGGACCGTGCTTGCCCCGCACCCCCCGATAGAGCGATTGCAACCCGTCGATCAAGGCATCGAGTGCGCCCGGCCGACAAGCCATCGTCAGCGCCACGAGGATGGGATACTCGAAGATCTCGGAAAAGATTTTAGGTGCGATCAGCGCTGCAAAAAGTCCCCCGAGCGCGCCACCGAACGACATCCACAAATAGAACTCAGTGAGATGGCGGGGCGCGGGCCGGGCTTCGTAAAGCGTTCGATGCGCGACCATAGTCGACGAAAAAAAGACGATCAGGCCGATCGTCGCCGAGATGAACCAGCTCTCGTAGCGGGTTTGAGACATGGCGAAGAGGCCTACGATCACAGCGATCAGATGGACGCCCCGCAGCCACGCCATGCGTGAGATCGGCAGAAACCTCTGCGCCACGAGGAAAATCACGCCGCCCACCAGCCCGGTCAGAAGTATCGTCCGCCCGTCTCCGCCAACCGCCGTCGTTACGGCGGTCCAGGTATCCGCGTCACTGAAAAATCGCGAGCTGACGAAACGCAGCGTCACGGCAACCACCGCCCCGATGATGAGCCCGAGGGCGATCAGCACACGCGGTTCCTGCCGAAAGACGAGAACGAACGTCAGCAGATAAAGCGCAAGCGGCATCACCCAGATGAGGGGGGCCGAGGCGACGTCCGTCGACACATGGTTGGTAAAGGCGGTGAGCAGGGCGGAGGGCACGAGTGCCAGGCCGATCCACCCCAGGCGCTGCTTCACGGTGGGTGGCGCGCTGTCGACGTCGAGATCGGTGGCCAGAGCCATGTCGGGTTGCGGCGTGGCAAAGCGACGAACGAAGACGAATGCTACGGTCAATGCCACGAGAAGGGCGGC